>JASHRK010000341.1 GCA_030037405.1 Acidimicrobiales bacterium
CTGGCGGAGGCCAACATCATCGGCAGGGGGATCGGTCAGGCGATACGGGGCTTGCGCCCCTGCGCCGAGATCCAGTTCTTCGACTACATCTGGCCCGCCATGCACCAGATCCGCGCCGAGGCGGCGACGGCGCGCTGGCGCAGCCAGGGAAACTTCAGCGTCCCCCTTGTGATCCGCGTGGCGATCGGTGGATACGTGAGAGGTGGGTCCATCTGGCACTCGCAATCTGGCGAGTCGATCTTCGCCCACATCCCCGGGCTGATCGTGGTCTTCCCCTCTCGGGCGGCCGACGCCGCCGGCCTCTTGCGGGCGGCCTTCCGGTGCGAGGACCCGGTGCTGTTTCTCGAGCACAAGCACCTCCTGCGCCAGAGGTACGCCATGGACCCGTTCCCTCCGCCGGGCTACGTGCTCCCTCTCGGGCGCGCCTCGATCACCCGGAGAGGGCGGGACCTCTCCATCGTCACCTGGGGCGCCACCGTTCAGAAGTCGCTCGATGTCGCCAAGCGCCTCGCAGAGGAAGGGACCGAGATCGAGGTGATCGACCTGCGCACGATCGTCCCCTGGGATCGGGAGGCGGTTGCCGCCACGGTCGCCCGAACCGCGCGCCTTCTCGTCGTCCACGAGGACGTGCTCACAGGGGGCTTCGGAGGCGAAGTGGCTGCCTTTGCCGCCGACGAGTGCTTCGCGGATCTCGACGCTCCCGTCCGCCGGGTCACCGCCACGGACACCTTCGTCGCCTACGAGCCCGGCTTGGAGGCGGCGATCCTCCCCCAGGTCGACGACATCGAGAAGGCGGCCCGGGAGCTCGTGGCGTACTGACCCGCCTTGTCGCCGGGGGGCTTCGGTGGTCCGGGGGCTTCGGTGGTCCGCGCCGGGGGGCGTGAGGCAGGGCGACGCCTCGTTTCGTGGACCTGAGTACGCGCATGCGCGGTGAAATGTCCACGAAGCGGCACGACCACCCAACAGAGCGGCCGGGCCGAAAGGCCCGGCTGTCAGCTCGTCAGGCCCCAGTCAGCCACTCCGGCGCGAAGCCCTGCCGGAGCGTGTTCTCGGTTACGACGTGCGGCTCCACGAACTGGAAGAGGTAGTCGGGCCCGCCCGCCTTCTGGCCAAACCCCGACATGCCGTGCCCCCCGAAGGGCTGGCGCCCGACGACGGCACCGGTGATCGTCCTGTTTATGTAGACGTTCCCAGCTCGCAGCTCCTCGGAGGCGAACCTGATGTGGCTCGGGGAGCGTGAGATAAGCCCGGCCGTCAGGGCGTAGTCCGTCGAGTTGGCCATCTCGATGGCGGTCTCGAACGAGGGTGCCCGCATGACGACGACGATCGGGCCGAAGATCTCGGTCGTTGCCATCTCGCTTGTCTGACCCACCCCCGCCACGATGGTGGGGCCGACGAAGTAGCCGCGCTCTGGGAGATCCTCCCTGGCAAGCAGGACGGCGCCGAACTCGGGAGCGCGTTCCTGCCATCGCCGCAGCCGTTTCACGGCCTCCTCGTCGATGACGGGCCCCATCTCCGTGCCCATCTCGCGAGGGGGCCCGATCCGCAGCGACCGCGCCGCCTCGACGAAACGCTCGACGAAGGCATCGTGCACGGATGCGAGAACGACAATCCTCGAGGCGGCCGAGCAGCGTTGCCCGGCGAAGCCGAACGCCGACTGCACGGCGGCCGGGACGGCGACGTCGAGGTCGGCGTCGGAGTCGACGACGAGGGCGTTCTTCCCGCCCATCTCGGCGAAGACCCGTCGCACCTCCCGCTGTGCCGGCCCCACATGAGAACCGAGCTCGTTCAGGCGAAGCCCGACGGCCTTCGAGCCGGTGAACACCACTGTCGCCACTGCCGGATGGGTGGCGAGCGCCTCGCCTATCTCCTCTCCGATCCCGGGCAGGAAAGAGAGCGCTCCCGGGGGAAGGCCACCCTCGCGGAGGGCGTCTGCGAGCATGAGAGCAATGGCAGGCGTCTGCTCGGCCGGCTTCAGCACGACCGTGTTCCCGCTTGCGAGGGCGGCCGCGGTCATCCCCGTCGGGATGGCCAGTGGGAAGTTCCAGGGAGCGATGACGGCGGCCACTCCCCTTCCCCGGTAGGAGAGCCGGTTGACCTCGCCAGGAGGCGACTGAACGGTCCCGCCGCCACCCACCAAGAGGGCCTGGCGACCGTAGTACTCGAGGTAGTCGATCGCCTCGCACACGTCGGCATCCGCCTCGGACCAGGCTTTCCCCGCCTCGAAAACCTGCAGGGCGGCAGCTTCGAACCGCCTTTCTCTCAGGTGACGGGCCGCCCCAAAGAGAACCTCGGCCCGCTCGCGCATCGGGCGCCGCGACCAGCCCGGGAAGGCCTCCACCGCCGCGGCGACGGCTCGCCGAAGCTCTGAAGCGCCACAGCAGGCCGACGTGGCGACGATCCTCGAGGGATCGGCGGGGTCGACCGAGAAGATGCGGCGATCCGTCTGGACGTCGTGACCCGCGATGCGAGCCGGCACGACCCGACCGAGCGACCTCCCGGTCGCCTCGACCGCCCGCGCCATCTCCTCCCTGGTCCCAGCCGAGTGCCATTCGGCAAGGGGCGCCGGCACGTACGAGGGAGCGCGGCCAGCACCCACACGCACGCCCCCTCGCGCGGGCGCCCGCTGTGTCACCGCTCCCCGCCGCCGGCCGCGGTGCCGGACGCGCTGCCGACCACGCCGGCCTCGGGCGGAACGCCGGCCGGGCCTCGCGAGCAGGTCGTCAAGATCCTGACCCTCGGCGAAACGGTGCCGGACGAAGCTCTCGTTCGATGTGTTCTCGAGCAGGCGGCGCACGAGATACGCCATCCCCGGGACGAGCTCGCCCATCGGGGCGTACACGCGAAGGCGCCGGCCCATCCTGCGGACTGCCTCGTGCACGGGCTCGGCCATCCCGTAGAGAAGCTGGAGCTCGTATCCCTCGTCGGGGATGCCGGCGGCGGAGGCGGCAGCTATGGCGTAGGCGAGGGAACGGAGGTTGTGCGATCCGAA
>JASHRK010000342.1 GCA_030037405.1 Acidimicrobiales bacterium
TGAAGATGGCGCCGATCCCAGAGCCGATCCCGGCGGCAACCGCCACCCGTGCGTCCGAGGACGACAGGTTGAGCAGGCGGCTGACGAGCGAAGCGAAGCCGGCGCTGATCTGAGCGGTCGGCCCTTCACGACCTCCCGAGCCGCCCGACCCGATGGTGAGCGCCGAGGCGATGATCTTGACGAACGTGGCACGGGAGCGGATGCCCCTCGGGTTCTCGTGGACTGCTCTGATCGCAGCGTCGGTCCCGTGCCCCTCGGCTTCTGGTGCCAGACCGAAGACCAGCAGGCCCGATAGGAGCCCGCCGGCGCCCACCACCAGGGGCAGCGCCCACGGTCGCGCCATCGTCGCCGAGCCGAGCAGCCCTCCTTCACCTTTGGGCGTGGGCACCTGGTATCCGACGAGGTCGGCGAGGAAGAGATGGGTGAACCAGACGAGGAGCGAGTAGAAGGCGATCGCCCCGGCCCCGGCGATGAGGCCGATCGCCCCGCCGAGAACCAGCCAGCGTTGCAGATACGACGTGGTCGAGACCCACTGCGCCACCCGGGCGACGGAGCGTCGGACCCGTATCCGGGTCCGGAGGGCAAGGGCCGTCAGATCTCCCACCGCTCCGGCCACTCCGCGTCGGGAATCTCGCCGGCGGCGGCGGAGAAGGCAGCAAATGCTGCGACCAGTCGGGACCGGTCGCGCACGGAGACCGCCGCGACGATGCGGGCGATCTCCGCTCGCCGCCTGGAGGTCACCTCATCGAGGAGTGCCGCGCCCCGGGCGGTGAGTCCGAGCCTGACCGCGCGCCTGTCGGTCGTGTCGGACTCTCTGGCCCTCGATATGAGGCCTTTGCGCGAGAGGCGGTCGCACAGCCGGGTCGTGGCCGACGACGAGATGGAAAGGGCCTCTGCCAGGTCGACGGGGCGGGCGGGACCTTTCGAAGCCAGCACCACCAGCACCCTGTACTGGAGGACGGTGATGTCGTGGCCGGCGGCGGCGATCGAACGGGCCGCGACCGCCACGAGAACCCGGCTGGCGGCGAGGACGGCGTCGATGACCGCTGGCGGCGCGTCCGGCGACGCCGCGGATTTCGATTGATGTTGCACATCAGATACTGTAGTTAATCAGTTACTGTTCTGAAACAGTGACTGGGCGCAACGCAGTGGTTGCTCGGGGGCGCCTTCACGTGAATCGACCGACGAGCTACGTGAGCGCGTCGTTTCTAGAAACATCGACGTTCGCAAGGTGACCGGGGTCATCGGCGTCATACGCCATGGGTGAGTCAGATGAGGAGACTGCGTAAGCGAAAGACGACTGCTGCTGGGTCCCACAGAGCGTCGGTCAGGTGGCTGAACGGCGCACTCCTCTTGGCGCTTGCTGCCCTCGTCGCCACCGCGCTCACCTTCAGTGCTCTGGGCCACCCGAGCGCAGGCCGGGCACCCGGGCACCACCACGAGCCGGTCCCTCCTCCGGGTACGAGCCCCGCCTCGGCGACGACGAGCTCCATTCCGGCGACGACGAGCTCCATTCCGGCGACGACGAGCCCAGCCCCGCCAACGACGACGGTTCCAGGGGCGACGACCGGCGCCGTCACGCGGCCGGCGATCGGCGGCGACTGCGGTCTTGCCCTCGAGCCACAGACTGTGTCGGGCGACGCCTTGGGTAGCGCACGACGGGTCGGTCACTGCACCGTCCTCGAGATCGGCGACTCGCTCGGCAACGACATGGGCTGGGGCATCGACCGCGAGGTGAGCGCGAGCTCTGGCCTCCGGCTCGTCCAGGAGGACGTGTCCTCGACCGGACTGGCCAACGTGTCGTTCTACAACTGGCAGGCGACTCTCTCGTCCGAGCTTCGCCAGTACCACCCGAACCTCGTTCTCATCTGCCTTGGTGGCAACGACCAGCAGGGGATCTACGTCGACGGGAACGCCGTGCAATTCCCGTCGCCTACGTGGCAGCGGGGCTACCTCGCGCGGGTGAAGGACCTCGTGGGCGAGGCTTCGAAGGCCGGTGCCTACGTCGCCTGGGTTGGCCTTCCCATCATGGAGCAGCCTTCCTACAGCGACGGGGCTCACCTCCTCGACCACCTCTACAAGGAAGGCGTCACCGCGGTCGCGAACGCGACCTACATCTCGACGTGGTCCCTCTTTGCGAACCCGGTCGGCCAGTTCCAGTCGAACGCCTCGGTGAACGGCACGCCGACGACCCTGCGTCAAGCGGACGGCATTCATTACTCGTTCTCCGGCGAGGACGTGCTGGCGACCTATGTGCTCCGCAAGCTGGCCGCGATCTACCACGTCGCCCTCCAACCAACCAACCCTGCCGTCATCACGAGCTGGGGTTGAGAGAAGCGGCTACTAGCAATTAGCCGACGCCGACGAGGTGCGAGACGACGGCCGCCGCTGTCCACGACGCCGCCACGCAGACGCAGAGCATGAGGAAGACGGCGACCCGGTCGGCGGCAAGCCGCCGGGAACGACGGATCGGGTTCTCGATGAGGTGGTAGGAGAGGACGGCAGTGACAAAGGTGCCGGTGAGCTCGAGCAATCGCCACCCCCACCCGACGAGCGGCGGGCTCAGCTGTGCCGGAAGTACCAGCCAGACATAGTGGGTGAGGTAGAGCGAATACGAGATGTCGCCTATGTAAACGAGAGGCGCCGTCGCGAGCAGACGGGCGACCGGTGTGCGCTCGCCGCCGGCGCCCGCCCAGAGGAAGAGCACGGTGGCGCCGCAGGGAAGGAAGGCGGCCGATCCGGGGTACGTGCTCGTCGGTCCGAGCTCGACGAGCGCGACGACGAGGAGCCCGAGGCCGACCAGGACGGCTAGTCGTTCGGCGCGGGCGGAGCGCGTCGGCCGAGCGGTCACGGTGGCGAGGAGGCAGCCGAGCCCGAGCTCCCAGAAACGAGTGAGCGGTGAGTAGTACGCCGGAGCGGGATCGACTGCCGACAGATGGACCGACCACCAGGCCGACAGCCCTATGGCGATCACGAGTGCCGCTCGAAGCAAGGGGAGCCGCCGCTCTGGGCGAACGGCCGCCGCCGTGACGAAGACGAGAAGCGGGAAGCACAGGTAGAACTGCTCTTCGACGGCGAGCGACCAGAACTGCGTGATGAGCGAGGGAGAGATCCCCGGGACGAAGTAGTCGCTCCCGGTTGAGATGAGGCGGAAGTTGGCCGCGAATAGCGACGCCCAGCGCAGGTCACCGGGCAGGTTCGGATTGAGACGGCTCCCGAGCAGGATCGCCGCGACCGCGATCGTCCCGACGAGGGTGACCGTGGCGGCCGGCACGATCCGCCTAACACGTCGGGAGTAGAAGTCGAGGAGCCCGCGCCTGATTCCCTTTCCGGTCTCCCGCAAGAGGAGCTGGGTGATCACGTAGCCGCTGATGACGAAGAAGACGTCGACTCCGATGTAACCGCCGGCAAAACCGGGCATGTGGGCGTGGTTGGCGATGACCAAGAGGACGGCGAGCGCACGAAGGCCTTGGATGTCCCGACGAAATCCGGCGCTACGGGCGCCCGTCTCCGTGCCTTCGCCGGTCTTGGCGGCCGCGGCCGTCCCGGCGGAGGCGGAGCTCGGCGCTCGCGCGAGAAAGCGACCGCTCCGGGAGGTGACCTGAGCCATCGAACTTTGACGACGTCCGGCTGCCCAGTGTTCTTGCAAGAAGGTGCGGGGCCTCCAGGAAGAGGAGGAGGACGTGTGCCGGGGCGGCTAGCAGCTAGAGGCGTGGGTCCACGGGTTCGCTCTCGAGGGCGAGGACTCCGAACACGCACTCGTGCACTCGGTGCAGTGGCTCGCGGTTGACGAACCGTTGCAATGCCTCGATGCCAAGGCCGAACTCTCTCAGCGCTAGTGACCGCTTGTGGCCGAGACGCCGGCTCCTCAGGCGAGCGAGGTGCTCCTCGGTCGTGTACTCGGCACCGTAGACGATCCGCAGGTACTCGCGGCCTCGGCACTTGATGCCTGGCTGGGCGAATCCTCTCGGGCCTCGGTGGACGACGGCGCACGGCTTGACGACCATTCCTTCGCCTCCCTCCGAGGTGAGCTCCTCCCACCACTCGGTCCCGGCTGCCACCTGGGCGTCGT
>JASHRK010000343.1 GCA_030037405.1 Acidimicrobiales bacterium
GATCTCGGGTTGCCGGTGGTGACCCAGGACGACGACTACGACCAGATGGCGAGAGCGCATCCCCCGCTACGGGTCCGCAAGGCGTGAAAGCGGCACCGGGGCAGACCTACCGGGTGAACGCCACGATCCTTGGGACAAAGCCGCCCGTGTGGCGGCGGCTGCGGACCCGATTGGCAGCCGTCACCGAGGAAGGCACGGCGTTCCGCTACGTCTATGGACATCGAGACGTCGCTTCGTCTCATCGAGCACCGAACGGAACTGCGCGAGCTGCTGAGCCGCCTGTTGCCGAGGACCGTCGATCCGGGAGATTCGAGTGTCACTGCTTGGGTCCGCCGGCGGGACTCCAGGGATCGACGAGGCGTACGCCGAGATCCCTGAAATGCCAGATGTCGCGGGTGGCGACAGGCGCTTTCCGTACAAGCGCTATCCCCGCTATCTGAGCGTCCCGCATCTCGACCGCCTTGCCGGCCCGTTGGCTCCGAGCGACAACTTCACCCGCCGCATCCGCTGCGGCGACGTCAAAGGCGAGGACTCGTTGGTCGAGGTCCTCGTCGAGGACCCGATCCAAGGCAGCCTCGAGGTGCCGACGTCGACGCGACGGCGCCAGGAGCTCCATGCCCGTTCGGATCTCGAACACCGTGACCGAGGTTGTCCAGATCGATTCCGACGGCTGGGCATCGAGCCAGTCGACCACGACAGTCTCCGGCTCGGATCGCATGAGTGCCGACAGCACGTTGGTGTCGAGCAGGATCATGGCGCCGAGAGGTCCGCCCCCTGCGCCGGGTGGCCACGCAATTCGGCGAAGTCGTGCTCGACTCCCTCCCCACGGAACCGCGACGCGATCGTCGACCCAAGCCGAACCGGTCCGGCCTGTCCCGCCCGCACGGCGTCGCGCAGGATCTCTCGAACTTCTTCCTCGGTGGAGCGCCCATGGGCTCGAGCCCTACGTTGGAGCGCGTCTTTCACGTCCTCCTCGAGTTGGCGGACCAAGAGCTGTGCCACGCACCGATGATAGCATGATATCAGCCTCGTTCGGCGAGCTCTCAAACTCTGGGCCGCCTGCAAAATCCCTCGTAAATCGGCTCGTTCAGCAGATCGGCTGAGCTGGGGACGAGTTCACTCCTACGGCCCCAGCGCGGTGATCGGGACGACGATGACGCCGTCGGGGCGATTGTAGGTGAACCTGCCGCCGGTAATGACGGTGAGCGCGAGCGGGTCACCGTGGCGCGTGGTGTCGACTTTGCCGGCGAAGTGAAGGAGTGACGCCGCCGCCGCATCGGCCGCGACTTCGCCAAGCTTGATCTCGAACGCGGCCCAAGAGCCGTTCGGGAGTTCGAGTACGACGTCGACCTCGGCACCGGTCTGCGAGTCGCGCCAGGAGGACAGGGTCGCGTCGAGTGCCTGTGAGTAGACGCGCAAGTCGCGCAAGACGAGCGACTCGAAGTGGTAGCCCGCCGCCTCGAGGTCGTCGAGCAGACCTTTCACCCCTACACCGAGCGCGGCCGTACCAAGCGAAGGATCGACAAAGTAGTGCACCGACGACGCCCGCAGACGTGTACGGGAACGCATGTGCGGCCGCCAGGCCGGGAGCGACTCAACGAGCATGAGCCGATCGAGCGCGTCAAGGTAGTTCGCCAAGGTCTCGGATGCGATCGGGCCGCCAGCGCCCCCGATCTCGACCTCGAGCGCCGAACGGTTCAGCGGGGTGCCCACCGAACGGCCGAGTCCGGCCAGCAACCGAGCAATGTTCCCGGGATTCCGCCTCGGTCCGAGGCCGGGGATGTCGACCTCCGCGAGGTTGCGACGGTAGTCGGCCAGCCAAGCGCGTGCCGTTCGTTCGTTCGCACCGAGGAGATCCGGCCAGCCTCCGATGACGACCCGCTCCAGGATGTCCGGTACCGTCAACGCCGCTGGGGCACCCGTTGGTTCGGCGCCGCCGAGCAACGCCTCGAGGCTGACCTCCCCGCTGGAGTGACCAGTCTCGTACAGGCTCATAGGCCGCATCCGGAGTGTGCCGATCCGCCCCGCGCCGGAGTGCATCCGGGCGTCGTCGCGCGGCCGGGCCGAACCAGTCAACACGTACAAGCCCTTCTCGTCGCGGTCGTCAACTGCACGGCGGACCAGGTTCCAGAGTTCCGGGGCCTCCTGCCACTCGTCGAACAGGATCGGGATCGGGTAGGTGAACAACTGCTCTGGTCGCACTTCGAGGGCCGCTCGCACAGCACGATCGACGTCGATGCGCAGCACCGTCTCCGCGACCCGAGAGGCAGTGAACGTCTTCCCCACCGCCTTCGGGCCGTCGACGAGCACCGCACCCGTAACCGACAGGCGATCGCGCAACTCGGCGTCGACCACCCGAGATCGATACTCCGTCATGTTTGAAGTCTACAGTTCGTCGCACATGGACTCTACAAACTGTCGGGACCGGGACCCGAACTTGGCTCTTTCGCTGCCGATCGCCCGCCCCGGTGTCTCGCGACACCTCCGGATCCTGCGAGAGGTTGGCCTGGTCGCCGTAAGCCAGGAGGCCCAGCGGCGGATCTACCGCCTACGCCCAGAGCCACTGATCGAGCTCGACGAGTGGCTGGAGGCCTATCGGGCCTTGTGACGTCACCGGCTCAACGCGCTGCACACCGAGGTCACACGAGGAAAGAGGGCCATGAGATGACGACGATCGGCACGATGCGCGCGCTCGACCAGGAACGCGGCGCGGTGCGAGTGGAGGATCTCTACGAGACCGACATCCGCGACCTGTGGGAGGCATGCGCGACGCCGGAGCGGCTGGCACGCTGGCTACCGAGGCGCGCGTGCACGGGGCAGGCGCCACATGCTTCGACGTCGAGAGTTCGAGCCAAGACGGGTGAAGTAGTGGTGCTGCGTTGTCCGTACTCGCACCGTCCTGGCATTCGCGACCAGCTCAGCCATCTCGTCGACCTTGCGCGGCAAGGTGCTTGACGACTCACCGCGATAGCGCCACAATTGTGGCCATGAGCACCGAGCCGTTGCGGACTGTCCGGGACCACTTGTCCGAAGTCATCGACCGGGTCGAGTACCACCACGAGCGGGTAGTCGTCACGCGCAATGGGCACGACGCAGCCGTGCTCATCAGCCCTGACGACTTGGCCGAGATGGAAGAGACGATCGACGTGCTGAGCGACCCGGACGCGCTGGCGGATATCCGTGAGGCCGATCAGGCCTACGCTCGTGGCGACGTCGTACGCGGTATCGATGCGGTGCGTCGCCTTCGCGGGTGAGCACGGCGAGCGAAGGTGACTACGAACTCGTCCTCACCCCACCGGCCCGGCGAGCCATCACCGACCGACTCCCCGAAGCAGTCGCGGTAGCGGTAACCGACTTCCTCACCACTGCGCTCATTGTCCAGCCGAGGACCGTCGGCAAGCCACTTCGTGAGGACCTCGCCGGTGTCTGGTCGGCTCGTCGGGGCACCTACCGGATCCTCTACCGAGTGTTCGACGAACCTCGTGAGGTAGTCGTCCTGCACGTCGAGCACCGCCGAGACGTCTACCGTAGCCGGTGAACTCCGATGAACTCCGATGAACTCCGACCAGCCGGTCTGCCGGAACGACCACATGCAATTCTGTGGTGATTGGTTGGTGGTATTGCGTTACCCGTATTCGAGAACCGTGATCTGCTGCGCGAGCAGCTCAGCCGGCTCCTGGAAGAACTCGATCGGGCAGGAAGATCGCACTATGAACACTGATCGGCTGGGTATTCACGGCCGATCACCCTGCGATCCGATCGTCGGCGTCCACAAAGCTGACTACGAGCTCGACTCCGAGTGCTTCGGCAACTTTGTCAAGGGTCGGCAAGCTCGGGGACACATTGCCGGCCTCGAATTTCTTGCCTTTTGCCGTTTCAGCCATCGTGAGCTTCACCTCCTAGCGGTTCCCATCCGATGATGTGGGAAGTATACTGGGAAGGTGATGACGATGACGCCGTTTGGTCCATCCGTCGATGAGGTGCCCCTGACGCGGGCTCCGCTCGTGAACGTGATCGCCCAAGTGCGGTTCCCGGCGGTGATGAAGATCGAGGCGGACAGCGGGTTCGTCGCAACCTTTCAGGAGGCGATCCGCAAGGACTACCCCATCCTCCGACCGGAGCGGCAGCTCGGGGTGATGATCGGGCCGGGGGGTGTCCAACCCCAGGATGCCGGGACGATCTGGCGATTCGAGACGAAGGATCCCGACGCCTGGCAGGTGACGCTCGCCCCGACGTTCGTGTCGCTGTCGGCGAAGCGGTACACGCGCCGCAGCGATCTGCTGGCCCGGCTCACGGTCGTGCTCCACGCGCTGGAAGGCTGGCTGCATCCGACCGTCTGCGACCGGATCGGCGTACGGTACGTCGACCGGGTGGCCGGCGATCAGCTCGGCCGGCTCGGCGATCTGGTCCGCCCGGAGATTCTCGGCGTCGCCGGGGAGGGGATATCGCTCGGATCCGTAGAGGTCGTCCACACGCTGTCCGACACGCTCTTCCGGCTCGACGATGCGTCGGAGCTTCGGGGTCGGTGGGGCCGGCTTCCGGCCGGCGCGACGTACGACCCGGGGATCGAGCCGGCCCGAGAACCGTCGTGGGTCCTCGATCTCGATCACTACACGGCGCAGCCGGAGGATTTCGACCTGGCGTCCATCGGCGGAAAGATCGGCGAGTTCTGCGATCGGATCTACACGTTCTCCCGGTCGGTGGTGACGGACGCGTTCCTCGACGAGTTCGGGGCGGAGCGATGAGCCCGCAGGTGCGGGCGCGGCCGGCGGTGAGCCATGACGTGACCGAGGACGTGGGACCGTGGTCGATCCTGCCCCTTGCCGACACGTTCTTCGAGCGGCGGGTGTCGACGACGACGCGGCTCGGCATGCCGTTCGTCGTCGGTGACCGCGACGACATCCTGATCGTCGCCGAGGCCATGACGGGCGCGAGCGCCGGGTGGGAGCGGTCGTTCTGGCAGATGTACGTCAGCTCGACCGACAGCGGCATCACGTACTCGGGCGCGCCGCGTCCGGTGCGAGAAGAGGTGCAGAAGCTGCGAGACGAGATCGCCCGCCGGACCCGGCTGACCCGTGAGCAGATCGCCCGGGCGGTCGGCGTAGATCGACGGTCGTTGAGCGACTGGGTCAAAGGCGGGGCGACGCCGAGCACGGAGAAGCTGGAACGGCTTCAGATCCTCGCCGACGTTGTCCGGGACATCGACGCCACCGAGCCGGGCCGCTCGACGGAGGTGGTCTTGCGTCGCTCGGGCGGCCAGGACCTGCTCGACCACATCGCGGCCGGCGATCTCCGCCACGCCCGGGACTGGCTGGTGTTCCAGGGGGCGGCGCCGTCGGTGACGATCGTGCATCGTCCACCGGGGAAGCGTCCTCTCCACCAGAAGGCGCTCGATGCGTATCTCCGAGGCGAGCTGCGTTCGCTGAGCTGGGCGCCTGTGCTGCGGTCCGAGTCCGACTACGAGCAGGACCTGGCCGAGGCTGAGCGGTTGATGCCCGACGAGCCCGAGCGAAGGAGTCGCCGGGGCTACCGATGATGCGCGCCGAAGACTTCTACGAGTGGCACGAGCAGCCTCGGCAGGGAGACATCCTGCTCTGCGGTGTCTCGCGGGTCATCGCCGAGGATCGGCACAGCCCGCCCCAGTGGGAAGCGGTCGACGCGCACTTCGTCGAGATCGACGGCGCGTGGGACGGCGAGCGATCCCTCGACATCGCGGCGGGGATCGGGCTCGCGATGGTCGTGACCCACGACTGCCAGCTCGACAAGGAATGGAATCAGCGGGTCCGGGCGCTGCAGAAGACGGGGGTGACCCTCGAGGAGGCGGAAGCCGAAGCGACAGCGGACACGACGCTCGACCGGACGTTAGTCGTGAGCCCGCTGGTGGATCCGGCCGAGTTGCGGGTCGATCCCGGCAACCTCCGGGCCGGGCGGGTCGTCGGGTACCTGCCGGTCCCGGCCCATCCCGATCAGCTCGTCGAGGAGTGAGTCGTCGATCTCACCCATCAGTGCACGATGGACCGGCTCGACGTCGTGAAGGTCGCCGCAATCAGTGAGCCGGCCCGCAAGCAGCTCCGCTATGCGCTCATCCGGCTCGATGCGCTCCGGACCGCTGATCTCGGGTTCGAGGTGGAGGCTGTCGTCGGCCGGCGGATCGAGAAGGTCGAGGTGCCCGCACTGGATCCGTTGTCGGTCCGCATCCAACTGGACGACGGGCAGGTTATCCAGCTCCTCCAGCAGCCGGGATCGCCGGATCAGACCGGGCGCTCCGGGGAGTTCTCCGC
>JASHRK010000344.1 GCA_030037405.1 Acidimicrobiales bacterium
TTTCCCCTCGTTGGCCTGCCGTCTCTCGGAATCCGGGGGGCTCGTATCAAGTGCGAGCCCTGAAACGAGTCCCCGATCCGACTCCCGAGACGAGTCCCAAACGAACAAGCCCGGACGATTGCTGGCCCGGGCTTGCAACAGGACCCCGGTTCGTATGGGGTCACGTCATGTGGAGCTGGACGGACTCGAACCGACCTACTACCCGTCAGCTTGCGTTTCGCCTGCTAACATCGCCGGGTCAGCCTCGCGGCTGGCGTGTCGCAACCCTCGCGAGAGACGGTGGCGACGCTTGTTGCTTCCCGCCTGGTCGGCGCACCGACCGGTACCAGAAGAAGGTCAGCTTTCTACGCATGCCCGACAAGACGGCGACGATCGCAGAGCACAGGCTTCACGACACCGACACCGGATCTCCCGAGGTCCAGGTCGCGCTCCTCACGGAGCGCATCAACCACCTCACGGAGCACCTCAAGGTGCACCGCGGCGACCACCACACCCGCCGCGGCCTGATGAAGCTCATCGGCCGCCGCCGCCGCCTCCTCGACTACGTGAGAGCAAACGACGTCGACCGGTACCGGGCGCTCATCGCCCGGCTCGGCATCCGGCGCTAGCCGAGGGAACCAACGGCCGGGCGGATCGCCGCCCGTACATAGGGGGCTCGCGCGGACGGATCGTCCACAGCCCTCGCACCAGTCCGGCGCCAACGGTTGCCAGCTACCAGTCGCCGGGCCCCACCCACCAAGGCTGCGAGGGCTCGGGTGGTGCTCGACGACTGGGAACTGGTGAGAAGCGGCGCCTCGATCCTGAGGAGTGTCATGGCGGACGCCATCACTGTCACAGGTCCCGTGAGCGGGACCGACAAAAGCCTGTCCTTCGAGACAGGCAAGCTCGCCGGCCAAGCCGACGGCGCCGTCGTCGCACGTATTGGCGAGACGATCGTCCTCGTCACGGCGACGGCGGCTCGCAGCGTGCGGGAGGGGACGGACTTCTTCCCCCTCACCGTCGACGTCGAGGAGCGGATGTACGCCGCAGGGAAGATCCCCGGTTCGTTCTTCCGGAGGGAAGGCCGCGCGACCGATCAGGCGATCCTGATCGACCGTCTCATCGACCGTCCCCTCCGTCCTTCGTTCCCGGACGGGTTCCGCAACGAGATCCATATCGTCGGCACCGTCTTCGGTGCCGACCAGGAAAACCCCCACGACGTCGTCGCCATCAACGGCGCCTCGGCCGCCCTCATGATCTCGGGGATCCCATTCGACGGCCCGGTAGGAGCGGTGCGGGTCGCCTACACGACCGACGGCAGCTGGCTTCCCCATCCGACCTACCAGGAGGGCGACGCCAGCACCTTCGAGCTCGTCGTCGCCGGCCGCGCCCTCTCGGAGGCACCTGACGCCGAGATCGCCATCATGATGGTCGAGGCGGGGGGGACGGAGAAGGCGTGGCACTACTACAGCGCGGGCGCGCCCAAGGTCACCGAAGAGGTGATCGCCGCCGGGCTCGAGGCGTCGAAGACCTGGATCCGGGAGTCCATCGAGCTCCAGCGTGAGCTGGTCGCAAAGGTTGGGCCGGTCGAGCCGGTCCCCTTCGAGCTCTTCGTGGACTACGGGGAGGATGTCCTCGAAAGAGTCGTCGCCAACGGCACCGAGCGCATCGAGAAGGCGAACGCGATCTCGGGCAAGTCCGAGCGAGCGTCCGCTCTCGACGAGGCGGCCGGCGAGATCATGGCCGAGCTCGCCGAGGAGCTCGAGGGGCGCGAGCGCGAGGTGAAAGCTGCCGTCCGGGCGCTCACGAAGAAGATCGTCCGCAGGCGGATCGTCGAGGAGGGGCTGCGCATCGACGGTCGGGGACCGACCGACATCCGCCCTCTCTCGGCCGAGGTCGGCCTCATCCCGACAGCGCACGGGACGGGGCTCTTCCAGCGCGGCGACACCCAAGTCCTTAACTTCGCCACCCTCGGCATGCCCCGCATGAACCAGCTCCTCGACACGATCGGCGTGGACGAGACGAAGAGGTACATGCACCACTACAACTTCCCGCCCTTCTCGACGGGGGAGACCGGCTTCATGCGCGGTCCGAAGCGTCGCGAGATCGGGCACGGCATGCTGGCCGAGCGGGCGCTCCTTCCTGTCATCCCGGGCGAGGAAGAGTTCCCGTACACGATCCGGCTCGTCTCCGAGGTCCTCTCGTCGAACGGGTCCACCTCGATGGCGTCCGTCTGCGGATCGACTCTCTCTCTCATGGACGCCGGGGTGCCCATCAAGGCGCCGGTCGCCGGCATCGCCATGGGTCTCGTCTACGCCGAGGGCAAGTACACGACCCTCACAGACATCCTCGGTGCCGAGGACGCCTTCGGCGACATGGACTTCAAGGTCGCCGGGACGGCCGAGTTCGTGACGGCCCTTCAGCTCGACACGAAGATCGACGGCCTTCCCGCCGAGGTGCTCGCCCGAGCGCTCACCCAGGCACGCGAGGCCAGGCTGAAGATCCTCGAGGTCATGAGGGGGGCGATCGCCGAGCCACGGGAGGAGGTGGGCGCCCACGTACCGAAGATCGTCAGCTTCGAGATCCCCCTCGACAAGATCGGCGAGGTCATCGGGCCGAAGGGCAAGGTGATCAACACCATGCAGCAGGAGACGGGGGCCGACATCGCCGTCGACGACGACGGGGTCGTCGGCACCGTGACGATCGGGGCGAAGGAGCGGACCGCCGTCGACGAGGCGAGGCGCCGGATCGAGCTCATCCTCGATCCGCCGACAGCCGAGGTAGGCAAGACCTACGCCGGCAAGGTCGTCAACATCACCAAGTTCGGCGCCTTCGTCAACATCCTTCCGGGGCGGGACGGCCTCGTCCACATCTCCCGCCTCGGACAGGGCAAGCGCGTGGACCGGGTCGAGGACGTCGTCGAGCTCGGCCAGGAGCTCGAGGTGCGTGTCGACGACATCGACCCCCAGGGAAAGGTCTCGCTCTCGCTCGTCGGGAGCGAGCAGGACCCGGAGACTGCGGCCGACCCCGAGCCGCAGGCTCGGCGGGTCTCCTTCGAGGACGAGTTCGACGCCGAGGTGGCCGCGGCCTATGGCGACCTCGGGCCTCGCGAGCCGCTCGAGCCCCGCCCTGCTGGTTCCTCCGGCGGGTCTCGCCGCGAGAGCGGGCCCCGGAGGCGACCGAGGGGCACCCGCTGATACGCATCTCGGAACTCGCGTCCGGCATCCGCCTCGTCACCGAGTCGATGTCGGACGTGGCATCGGTGAGCCTCGGCGTCTGGGTCGGCACGGGCGCTCGCGACGAGACGGCGGAAGAGGCGGGCATCTCCCACTTCCTCGAGCACCTCCTCTTCAAGGGTACGGATGCTCGCACGGCCCGCGAGATCGCCGAGGCGGTGGACGCCGTCGGGGGCGACATGAACGCCTACACGACGAAGGAGTACACCACCTTCTACGTGCGCCTCCTGGCGGAGCACCTCGCGCTCGGGATCGACATACTCTGCGACATCCTTCGCGCCCCGGCGCTCAGGCCCGAGGAGGTCGACGCCGAGCGCCAGGTGATCCTCGAAGAGGTGCTCATGCATCTCGACGAGCCTGCGGACGTGGTACAGGAGCGCTTCGCCGAGGCGATGTTCCCGGACCACCCCCTCGGGCGCGAGGTCCTCGGCCTCCCGGAGGTCATAAAGAGCGTGGGCGTGCCGGAGATCCGCCGTTTCTTCGATCGCCACTATCTCCCGCGCAACATGGTGGCCGCCGTCGCCGGCTGCGTCGATCACGACGCCGTGGCGGAGGAGATCGATCGCCGTTTCGTCGGCCGCGACGGCGGGGCGCCTCCCGAGCGCTTTCCGCCCGGAGCAAAGCCGCGAGAGCGCACGGTCGTCTTCGACGGGACCGAGCAGGCGCACCTCGTCTACGGGGTGAGGGCGCCCGAACGCTGCTCACCGGAGCGCTTCAGCCTCGCGGCGCTGAACCACGTCCTCGGGGGAGGGCTCTCGAGCCGGCTCTTCCAGGAGGTGAGGGAACAGCGCGGCCTCGCTTATTCCATCGGTTCTGACAGGGTCGCCTACGACGACTCCGGCGCCCTCGCAGTGTCGGTCGGCACGTCGCCCGAGAATGCCCACGAGGTCCTCGGCCTCATCGTGACTGCCTTCGACGAGCTCGTCGAGAGCGGGATCACCGAGCGGGAGCTCGAGGTTGCCAAGGGCTACCTCCGGGCCGACCTGCTGCTCTCCCTCGAGGACTCGGGCGCACGCATGTCTCGCATCGGGGCGAGCCTTCTTCTCCACGGCAAGGTGCTCACGGTAGGGGAGATCGAGGAGAGGATCGAGGCTGTCACGATGGAGGCCGTCCACGACGTGGCGAGCCGGGTGCTCTCGGGCAACCGCGTCCTCGCCGTCGTCGGGCCGTTCGAGGAGTCGGAGTTCCGATGATCCGCGTCGGCGTCTTCGGAGCGGCCGGGCGTATGGGAGAGACCGTATGCGCCGCCGCCGCCGCTGCGGACGATCTCGAGCTCGTGGCAGCCGTCGACCCGGCGGCCCCCGGTGCGAGGGCGGCAGGGTCGAGCGGAGTCGAGATCGCCGCTCAGCGCGCGACATTCGTCGAGGCCGCCGTAGAGGTCGCCGTCGACTTCACGGTCGTCGGGGCCGCCCGCGAGAACCTCCGCTGGTGCGCGGCGGAGGGGATCCATGCCGTCTGCGGGACGACGGGGTTCACGGAGGAGGACCGTGCCGAGCTCGCCGCCCTCTTCGGCGGCTCGACACCGGCCAACTGCGTCCTGGCGCCCAACTTCTCGATAGGTGCAGTCGTGATGATGCGCTGTGCAGAGCTTTGCGCTCCCCACTTCGAGGGCGTGGAGGTGATCGAGCTTCACCACGACCGCAAGCGCGATGCCCCGTCGGGGACGTCGCTCGAGACAGTGCGGAGGATCGAGGCCGTCCGGCTCCAGGGCGGCGGCGCCCGAGCTTTCGCGGCCGACCCGACGGAGCAGGTGGTGCTGGAAGGGGCGCGCGGCGGGCGGTCCGAGGCGGGCGTGCACGTGCACTCGGTCCGTCTCCCCGGGCTCGTCGCCCACCACGAGGTCGTCTTCGGGTCGATGGGGGAGTCGCTCACGATCCGGCACGACTCGATCGATCGGGTCTCGTTCATGCCCGGCGTCCTCCTGGCCGTGAGGCGGGTGGCGGGGATGCCAGGGCTGACGGTCGGTCTCGAGTCGCTCCTCGGCATCTGAGCGCCGGGCCGCCTTGGTCCGGGGCGGCGGAGACCCTGACGAGGCGAGGACAGCCTGCGCGCCGGGTCTCTCCGGTCCTGAAGAGCCTGGTAGCGTCATGGCGTGGCCCCACATGGTCGCTTCGGTCGGGTCGCGACGGCGATGATCACGCCCTTTGGCGACGACGGCGAGCTCGACGTCACCGCGGCTATCGACCTCGTCCGCTTTCTCGCCTCGAGCGGCACCGAGGCGGTCGTGCTGGCGGGCACGACGGGTGAGTCGCCTGTGCTGAGCGCCTCGGAGAAGATCGAGCTCTGGCGCGAGGTCACGGCTGCAGCGACGATCCCGGTGATCGCCGGCTCGACCACGAACGACACCCGCCATTCAGTCGAGCTCACCAAGGAGGCGGAGGCGGCCGGCGTGGCCGCCATCCTCGCCGTCACGCCCTACTACAGCCGCCCGTCTCAGGAGGGGCTGACCCGCCATTTCGCCGCCGTGGCGGAGGCGACCTCCTTGCCCGTCCTCCTGTACGACATCCCCGTGAGGACCGGCCGCAAGATCGCCACGGGCACGATGGTGCGCCTGGCGCGGACGCACGCCAACGTCGTCGGGGTGAAGGACGCGAGCGGCGACCCCGCTGGCACGGCACGACTCATAGCTGAGGCGCCGCCGAGCTTCGAGGTCTACAGCGGCGACGACAACTTGACGCTGCCGCTCCTCGCCGTCGGAGCCGTCGGCGTCGTGAGCGTCGCCGCCCACTGGGTAGGTGCTGAGCTCGCCGAGATGGTCCGCCGTTTCGTGGAGGGCGACGTCGCCGGAGCCGCAGAGCTCAACGGGGAGCTTCTCGACGCAGTCGCCTTCCAGTCGGGCGACGACGGGCCGAACCCGTTGCCCGCCAAAGCGATCCTGCGGGCGATGGGCATGCACGTCGGGCAGTGCCGCCTGCCGCACGGAGATGCGCCGGGCTGGCTCGAAGAGCGGGCGGAGGCCCTTCTCGCCGACCTCGAGACATGGAGGACCAAGCGGCAGGCGAGACCGGTCACCGCATGAGCCGCGGGCGCCCCGCCGACCGGGGGTGAGCGGCGTGGGTGAGCCGGTAAGGGTTGCGTTTCTTGGCGGGCTTGGCGAGATAGGGCGAAACTGCGCCCTTATCGAGCAGTCGGGCCGCATCGTCGTCCTCGACTGCGGCGTGCTCTTCCCCAACGCCGAGATGCCCGGAGTGGACCTCGTGCTGCCCGACCTCTCCTACCTCGCCGAGCGCCGGGGCGACATCGACGGGATCGTCCTCTCGCACGGGCACGAGGACCACATCGGGGCGATCGGCTACCTCCTCCGGGAGGTCGACGCGCCCGTGTACGGCTCGGCCTTCACCCTCAGCCTCGCGAGGAACCATCTCGACGAGGCGAGCATCTCCTCGGCGGGGCTCGTTGCCGTGAAGGACGGCGAGCGGCGCACCATCGGGCCCTTCGACGTCGAGTTCATCCCCGTGACCCACTCGGTGCCGAACGGCTTCGCCACCGCCTTTCACACCGCCCAGGGCGTCGTCTTGCACTCGGGCGACTTCAAGCTCGACCTGACCCCTGTCGACGGGCGGCGGACGGATCTCGCGCGGATCGGCGAGATCGCCTCGACGACGGGGGTACGGCTGCTGCTGTCGGACTCGACGAACGCCGAAGAGCCCGGCTACACCGGCAGCGAGCGGAGCGTGGGCGAGTCGCTCCGGCGCATCTTCGAGTCCCACCCGGACCGGCGCATCATCGCCGCCTGTTTCGCCAGCCACGTGCACCGCATCCAGCAGCTCGCCGACGCCGCCGTCGCGAGCGGTCGACGGATCGCCCTCATCGGCCGGTCGATGCTGAAGAACGTCTCGCTCGCCCGCGAGCAGGGGCTGCTCCGCGTCCCCGACCCTTCGATCGTGGAGTCGGAGTCGCTCGATCGTCTCGATCCAGGCGAGCTCTGCATCCTCTCGACGGGCTCGCAGGGGGAGCCGATGTCTGCGCTCGCCCTCATGGCGAGCGGCGAGAGCCGCTATCTCGAGATAACTGACGGGGACGTCGTCGTCCTGAGCTCGCACGCCATCCCGGGGAACGAATGGGCCGTGGCCAAGGTCATGGACGGGCTCGCGAGGCGGGGGGCGGAGGTGATCCATGCCGCGGTGGCGCATGTCCACGAGAGCGGGCACGGGCGGCAGGGGGAGCTGGCGACGCTCTTGTCGATCGCCCGGCCCGACTGTTTCGTGCCGGTGCACGGCGAGTACCGCCACCTTCTCCGTCACTCGAGGCTGGCGATCGAGATGGGCGTGGCGCCCTCCAAGGCCCTCCTGTGCGAGGACGGCGATGCCATCGCCCTCACCGATGGGGGCATCGACTTCGACGGCGAGGTCCCGGCGAGCTACGTCTTCGTCGACGGCATCGCCGGCGACATCGGCACGGGTGTGCTGCGAGACCGGCGCGTGCTGGCAGAGGAGGGCGTCGTCGTCGTCGTCGTGACCGTCGACCGGCGAAGCGGCGAGCTGCTGGCCCGTCCCGAGGTCGTGAGCAGGGGCTTCCTCGACGCTGCCGGGCAGGAGGACCTGACGGCCGAGGCCCGCTCGGCGGTCGAGAAGGCGATAGAGGTTGCGATCGGAGAGGGCCACACCGAGCCCGACGCCCTGAGGCGCGTCGTCAGGCGGACGATAGGCCGCCTCGTGAACGAGCGCACACGGCGGCGGCCGATGATCGTTCCCGTCCTGGTCGAGGCGTAGGTTCAGGAGCCGGCTGGTGCCGGCGCCTGCCCTCTGGAGTGGTTGAGGTTGTGTGCCGTTGCGGGCCACAACCTCAACCACTACGCGACGTCCCGTAGCCACAGTGCCTGGTGGGGCTCGTGTTAGCGTTGTTGACACTGTGGCAGTGACGAAGCCGCCTGCACGAGCGCGGTCCCAACGAGCTGGGCGTTCGAGCCCTTCCTCGAGGCAGTCGACGAGATCGTCGACGAAACCGTCCGCGAAACCGGCGACCAGGCAGCGTGCCGCCCAGCCGGCCCGGCCGCGTGCGGGGCGGTCGACCCGTCAGGGAGCCGGGCGGTCGACCCGGCAAGGGGCCGCGAGCAGCAAGACGGGTGTAGAGCACCTCGCCGGTCGCCTCGTCGCTGCGTTTCGTGCTCAGCC
>JASHRK010000345.1 GCA_030037405.1 Acidimicrobiales bacterium
AGCTCGCCGAACCTCGCCTCCGTGCTGGCGATCCGGATGTCGGCGACGAGGGCCAGGTCGCAACCCGCCCCCACGGCCGGGCCGTTGACGGCGGCGACGACTGGCTTGCGGAGCCAGAAGAGGCGTTCCATGATCTGGTGCATCCTCGCCGTCCACCCGGCGCCGGAGTCCTCGTAGCCCTCCTGCCACTCGCCCACGTCGGCGCCGGCGCAGAAGGCCGCTCCCTCACCTGTCATGAGGACCCCTCTTACGGTCGGGCGGTCGAGCTCGTCGACGATGGTGGCAAGCTCTCCCAGGGTGGCGGTGTCGAGAGCGTTCCTGCGGTCCGGTCGGTTGAGTCGCACGACGGCGACGGCATCGTCGACGCTGTAGAGGATGCTCGACATACTGCGACGCTAGCGTCAGGGATTGCGGGGTCGCCGAGGCCGTGGCGTGCGCTTCGGTTCCGGCCGTCTCGAGAGAGCGGAACGGAGCGCTTCGCGTATCTCGTCGGGTGACAGATCGCTGAAGGCGGAGGCGAGCTCAGGGTCGCCGATGGTCGTCGTGAAGTCGCCGAGCTTGATCTCGATGGTCTGAGGGCGAGGGGGAGCGTCACTCGTCTCGCCGAGGGGGACACGAGCGAGCTCGGTCTCGAACGAGCTCTTCGTCACGCCGAGGGCGCCCAGTGCCTTGCTCGCCTGTGACTCGGTGTCGGAGAGAAGAGCGAGGAGGAGGTGACCCGTCGTCATCGGCTTGGAGCCCGCGAGCTGGCCTGCCAGCCGCATGGTGTCGATGACGGCGGGAGAGTGCACCGAGCCTGGTGCGAACGGTTTCGTCAACCGTTGGAGCACGTGCCCGCGGATCGCGTCCTCCTCCGCCCCGACGAGCGCGATCACTGCCTCGTTCTCGAGGACCTTGACGGTGCCGAGGAGAAGGTGCTCGGTCCCTATGTAGTTGTGGCCGAGCTGGAGCGCCTCGCGCAAGGAGAGCTCGAGGGCCTTCTTCGCCTGCGGGCTGAAGGGCACCTTGGACCCGGCGGTGGGCGTCTTGGCGGGGGTGCCCATCTCCGAGACCTTGGCGCGTAACTCCTCCAGGCTCACTCCGAGATCGTCGAGCGTTCTCGCCGCGATGCCGTCGCCCTGCACGAGACCTATCAACAGGTGCCTGGGCTCGATGAACTTGTTGTTGAGGTTCTCCGCCTCGTGCTGAGCGATGACGAGGACCCGGCGGGCCCGGTCGGTAAATCTTTCAAACATGATCGTATGATAAAAACACTGTCAAGACAGTGATATCTAATAGGGTGTTCCACGGTGACCGACTGGGACGACCTGCTTGCCCGCCTCGGCGAGCCCCCGCACGACGAGGGCTGGGTGACGCTCGAGGAGGCCTCGAACGTGGCCGGCGTCGCCCGATCCACCTTGAGGTCCTGGTACCGAGCCGGCCAGGTGCCCTCGCGGATGGTGGCCGGATCTCACGGCCCGCAGCGGCTGGTCCCGATTGATGCAGTACTTGACCGTGCTCTCCGCTCGTCACGCGTCCGCCACCAGTTGGAGCATGCGCGCTCTCTCGACGCCGAGGTCGAAGAGTTGCGACGACGGCTCGAGGCGATCGAGCGACATCTCGGGCTGACCTGAGATTGGGGGCCACGCCCGACTGCTCGGCCCCGCGTTGACAGTCAGCCCGCGCAGGTGTACAAATCTACCTATTGGAGCCGTAATAGGGGTGGCTGATGAGCTGGAGAGTTGCCTTCAGCGCTTGCTTTGGTATTGCTGTTCTGTCTGTAGCTTCCCCGCACGCCTCGCTCCGACCGACCACTGACTCAGCGGTTGCCCAAAGTTGCACGGGCTCGAATCTGTACGAGTTTACCTCAGCTGAGTTGACTGCATGCGGGTACGATGTTTATCCACTGACGTCTGTCACTTCCGACCCGGTAGTTGGTGATTCAGTAACGGACTACAACTACGACATCAATGGGCAAATCAACACGCTGACAGTACCAGCCTCATCATTTGATCCACTAACGGCCTCCCCTTCAGTGCTTGCCATACTTGGCTTTCCCCCGCGCCCGAGTGCAAGTGACTCCGCAGCGTATGAGCAATGGGTCACCACATGGGGGCAGGAGACGTCCAGTTCTTGGATGTCCCCCCCACCATTTCTAGTTGTTGACCCGAACCTCTCATACAGCGCGACGACTGATTGGGTGGGCTATTACGACACCGCGGAGAACGGGGATCAATTTACGGATTCGGAAGCCACGTGGGTAGAGCCCACACCAGGGATTGGCTGCAGCGACACCTTGACCGGATATTGGGCAGGTCTTGGCGATGCCTTCGACAATAGCGGGCTTCTTGAGCAGGCCGGTACGGCGCAAAGTACGGTCGAACCCACGATCAACGACGAGGGCTGGTATGAGTACCTCCCCGCAGATCCGGTGTACGTGGACCTCTACGCTACCGAGAATGAGAAATTCAGCTCAAACATGGAGTTCGTCGATATTCCGGGCGGCTATGACATTACTTGGCAGTTGGAAAATGACTACGCGAATGAAAGTATGAGTGGTGGTGAGGCTAATATATCCTATGACACCACGACCGCAGAAGCCATTATCGAACGCGTTGTCGGTGATAACTTAACGAACTTCGGCGACGAGGGCTTTACAGCGTACGATTCCGGTGGCGGATACCATTCCGGCGATGGAGCGTACGGTGACCCGGTGCCGGTCGCCATGTACAATAGTGCGGGAACTGTTCAGGATGCCAAGCCAATCGATTATAGCGACAATTCTGGAGATTACTCTAGCTGGACTGACGAGTATGAAAACTGTCAATACTGACGTGAGCGTTCTCAGTAGGCTGGCCGAGGGAGTGTCAGGTGTTCCGTAAGGCGCTGGTTGCCGTCTATGCCAGCCCACTTGTGCTTGCTGGCGTGATGGTGGCGGTACACAGCGTGCCCAATGATCCCCGAGCGTCGTGGGCTGCGCTCGTGCGACAAGGAAGGGAGTTGGCGGGAGCATTGAGAAGTTCGGCAGGAAAGTGCAATGCGTCGAATATTGCGCCGCGTTCCGGTATGGGGATGCTCTACAGTATGTCGCCGCGGCAGCTGGTAGCATGTGGATATGTGGTGGATCCGTTGGTCTCGGTCACGCGGGAGAATATCGACAACTGGGTCATAACGAACTACAACTACAACGTCGGCGAGGGCAGTATTAATACGGTGTATTACCCACCGAGATCCTTCAAGGCCCTGACGGCTCCGAACGCCGTGCTCGAGGCGCTCGGTATACCTCCACGACCCCCTATTGGTGCTTCTACATACGGGAACTGGGTGGATCAATACGGTTCGGAGACTGGAGCTTCATGGGTTAAGCCGACCCCCTTCCTGGTTAGCCTTCCTTGCGCCCACACTAGTGGGCCGATAGCCGTACCTGTTAAGAACTCTCGACCTGCCCGGACTTGTCCCAACCCCTAGGGCTCGGCGAGGACGGCTCGCACGGCGGAGACGGCGGCCTCGACCTCGGAGTCGCCGACGTCGAGGTGCGTGACGAACCGGACGCGTCCTCCCCCCGCCAGGCTTCCCCTCACGCCGTGCTTGGCGAGCAAGTGGGAGAGAAACGCCTCCGCTCCCCCCGCACAGTCGACGCCGAAGACGACGATGTTCGTCTCCACGTGCGCCGGGTCGAGCGTGATGCCAGGCGTGCTGGCGAGGGCCTCCGCCAGCCGGCGGGCGCGGGCATGGTCATCGGCGAGCCGCTCGACGTGATGGGCGAGGGCGTAGCTGGCACCGGCCGCCAGGATGCCGGCCTGGCGCATCGACCCTCCGAGGCGTTGCTTCAGCCGCCAAGCCTCGTCGACGAAGTCTTCGTCACCGGCGAGAGCGGCGCCGGCGGGCGCCCCGAGGCCCTTCGAGAAGTCGATCCAGGCGCTGTCGAAGGATGCCGCCACCGACGACGGAGGCACGCCTGTGGCGACGGTGGCGTTGAGGAGCCGGGCGCCGTCGAGGTGGGTGGCGAGCTCGTGAGCCCGTGCCACCTCGGTCACAGCCTCGATGTCCTCGGCGCGCCAGATCGTCCCTCCGGCGAGGTTGGCCGTCTGCTCGACCCATACGAGGCGGGGACGCGGGGCGTAGCGGGAGAGCGGCGACAGCGCCTCTTCGAGCTGGGTAGCGGTGTACACGCCACGTGCACCTTCCAGCGCCCGGGGTTGCGCCCCGGCAAGGGCGGCCGCCCCGCCCGCCTCGGCGTGAAGAGGGTGGGCGGTTCGATCGCAGTAGAACTCGTCGCCCGGCCGGCAGTGGATGGCGAGCGATATCTGGTTGCACATCGTGCCGGACGGGAGCCAGACGGCCGCCTTCTTGCCGAGCAGCTCCGCTACCGTCTCGACGAGCTCGTTGACGCTCGGGTCCTCCCCCTTCTGCTCGTCCCCGACGGGAGCGAACGCCATCGCCCGGCGCATCTCCTCGCTCGGGCGGGTGATCGTGTCGCTGTAGAGGTCGATTCGCACGGGCCACTCGGCCGCCTGCGGAAGGTAACGTGCCATTGGCACGAAATCATCGCGCGGCCTTCGACGACCTCGTAGCATGAGCGCAAGTTGGCGACAACGGGGTTGCAGACATGAGCGTTGAGATGGCCCGTGCCGAGCTGGCCGGACTTCCGGCGGTAGCGAGCTCGCCCGGTGTCACGCGCCGGTTCGTGTGCGGGACGCTCGAGGGCTGGGGCGTCTCGCATCTTGTCGCCGACGCCGCACTGGTGGCGAGCGAGCTCAGCACGAATGCCGTTCGCCACGCCCGGTCGACGTTTCGTGTCGAGCTCACCCGTTTCGCGACGGCGGTACGTATCGCCGTCTACGACGCGAGCACGGAGGTCCCCGTCATGAGGGCACCAAGCCCGACGGACGCAGGTGGCCGGGGACTCGCCGTCGTGGCGGGACTTTCGAGGGAGTGGGGGAGCACCTGCGCTCTCGACGGCAAGGTCGTCTGGGCAGAGCTGACCGCTTAGCCTCTCGGTCGCCGGGCTGGGCGCCGGGCTGCGCCCGAGTCAGGGGACCACGCTCACGAGAGTGCCGTAGGCAAGATAGGGCCAGGCTTTGGCGGCGTCTGGCAGCGGCAGCTCGATGCACCCGAGGCTCTGTGGGATGCCGTAGTCGGCACGGTCCATGTAGTGGACGGCGTCGTTGCCGTGGAAGTAGGCGATGTACTGGACCAGGTCCGCGTAGCGGGCGCCGTCGGGGTTCGTGCCTCGCATCACCTGGCTCCGCAGGCGCGTGTAGACGGCGAAGTTGCCGTCGGGAGTCGGGGAGGAGGCAATGCCGGTGTTGGCGGGGCTGCGCAGCACGACCTTGCCGTCATGCCAGACGGTGAAGGTCTCCGGGGCCGTCTTGTCCGCGAGGGCGTAGTCGTAGCCTCCGGCGTTGACGCTGTGGTCGGCGAGCGCCTGCAGGAGCGACTTCCAGAGCGAGCGCCGCAGCTCGCCATCGGGGTAGAGGCCGTGATCGGCTTGGAAGGACATCACGAGCCCTCTCGTGAAGAGGGTGTAGTCAGCCCGCCGCCAGAGGGCGCGAAGCTGCGGGGGCCACCCGTGGTCGATCCAGCGGAAGGAGCCCGCCGGAGGGTGGTACAGGGCGGCCGCCTGAGCGGCGGCGTCGCTCCTGCCGGAGGCGGCCCCATGCGGTGTCCAGGAGAGGGGTGAGTAGTGGAGGAGCGACAGGAGCTCCTGCAAGCGGAGAACAGAGCCCTGGGCGATCTTGAAGCGCTCTACGACGCTTCCTCTCAGCGTGCCCCCGTCCAAGGCCCGTACTCCGGAGGTTCCTCCGGGGATCGTGAGAGTGACGTTGCTCAAGGGCATGAAGGCGACTCGCGGGGTGAAGCTGAGCACACGACCTGTGGCATGCCAGGCCCCCGCCGTCGCCGGGCTGAGCCGCGGGCGGGTCGAGCCGGCCGCCAGGGGGGAAGAGAACGTGACTCTGATCGCCGCGGTCCCGGCTACATCTTTGGCGTTCGCTGCCGGGGCGACGGTCAGCACCCGCAGCGGCACCGGCCTTGCCCGCGGCGGGGCGCTCGTGCTCGTGACGCCCACGGTGCTGCCCGGGTGCTCGCCGGCGGT
>JASHRK010000346.1 GCA_030037405.1 Acidimicrobiales bacterium
ACGCCCAACCCGAGCTTCTCCGAGTCGCCCGCAACCTCGGCCGTAAGACCTCGATCGAATGCCCGATCTGCGAGGTCGCCCACCTCGTGCATGCGTCGTTCGCCTTCGGCCCGCGGCTGCCCCCCCAGGGCAGGGCCCTCGGCACGGGTGAGCTAGGGAAGCTCTCGCGGTCGGCGTCCGAGATCTCGTGCTACGTAGTCGAGGTCTGCGTCGAGTGCTCCTGGAACCACCTGGTACGCATGTTCACCGTGGGTGGCGCCTCGGTCGACCGGCTCCACTGAGCGGCGAGCGAGCACCGGGAGCAACCGCCCGCCCGGAGAAATGGAGGCCCCCTTGAGCGAACGTGCAAGGGTTACCGTACCTGTGGTGCGCGCCAAGAAACGCCGCCTCGGCGCCGACCCGATCGTCATGATCACTGCCTACGACGACCCCTTCGCACGCCTCGTGGACGCTGCCGGGGTCGACGTCATCCTCGTGGGCGACACGCTCGGGGAGATAGTTCTCGGCTACGGGGACACCCTTCACGTCGAGCTCGCCGACATGGTCCGTCATGTCGGTGCCGTTGCCCGGGGCCGGACCCATGCCCTCGTCGTCGCCGACATGCCTTGGATGAGCTACCACACGGACCCCTACGAGGCCGCCCGCAACGCTTCGGCGCTCGTCAGGGCGGGGGCCGACTGCGTGAAGCTCGAAGGTGGGCGCAGGCGTACCGGGGCCGTCGAGGCGATAGTCGCGGCGGAGATCCCCGTAATGGGCCATCTCGGCCTTACACCCCAGTCCGTGCATGCCATGGGCGGTTACCGCGTGCAAGGACGAGTCCTCGCCGAAGCACAATCGTTGGTGGACGAGGCGGTCGCGCTCGAGAAGGCCGGGTGTTTCTCCGTGGTTCTCGAGGGCGTTCCGGAGGCGCTGGCGGAGCGCGTCACCGGCGAGCTGGAGATCCCCACCATCGGCATTGGGGCCGGCCCCTCCTGCGACGGGCAGGTGCTCGTGCTGCACGATCTTCTCGGGATGTCGAAGCGTCCGCCGCCGAAGTTCGTGCGCCGCTACGCCGAGGTCGGCGAGATCGTGACGGCGGCGGTGGCCCGCTACGGCGAGGACGTGCGGGCGGGCCGGTTCCCGGGCGTCGAGGAGAGCTACCACGCCTCGGAGGAGCTCCGAGCGGGCCTTGCGGGCGGTGCCGACCGTGCCGGCGGGCCCGGACCCGGAGACGAGCTGCAATGGTGACCAGCCGATTGCATTGACAGCGGTGACGTCAACGGGGAAACTCGTCGCCGCAGAGCGAGACGGAAGCAGAACTCGATGCGTTCACCGGCGCTTATCGGTGGGGGGAAAGCATCATGTCAGAGCAGACGGTCGTGTCTCCATCTTTCTCGAGGGCGGCTCAGTCGAAGGATGGAGAGCACTCCCTTCGTAGCGGGGTGCTCGGGTTGTTCGACTCGGTCATCATGGCGGTGGCCGGCGTGGCGCCGGCGTACTCGATCGCCGCCAGCACGGCCGTCCTCTTCGGCGCCGTCCTCTTGAGCGGCCCGGCGTCCCTCCTCTACTGCGGGATCGCCATGTTCGGCATCGTCTGGGCCTTCAACTACCTCGGCCAGGTCGAGGCAAACTCGGGCGCCTCCTACGCCTGGGTGAGACGAGCCTTGCATCCGGTGCTCGGCTACATCGCCGCCTGGGCTCTCGTCGTCTCAGCCCTCATCTTCATGGTGGCGGGGTCGTTCCCGGCCGGGTCGGTGGCCCTTGGCCTCTTCTCGAGCTCGCTTGCGAACAACGTGCTCGCCGTCACCTTGCTCGGGGCCGGTTTCTTCCTTCTCATGACGCTCGCCGTCGGCCTCGGAGTCCGTCTCACTGCGCGGGTGCAGGTGGTGATGTCCTCGATCGAGCTCCTCATCCTCTTGCTCTTCGCCGTCATTGCCATCGCCCACGGCCATGACGCCCATGCCTTCTCGTGGTCGTGGCTCTCGCCGACGAGGTTCGACGGGCTGCACGGGTTCTTCGCCGGGGCCCTCGTGGCGGCGTTCTACTACTGGGGCTGGGACACGACTGCGAACCTGAGCGAGGAGACGAAAGAGGCGAGGAAGACGCCGGGCGCGGGGGCGATCATCGGTGTCCTCGTCGTCTTCGCCCTCTTCGAGATCTTCACGATCGGCAGCAACATGGTCCTTACGAGCGGGCAGATCAACCACAACGCCACCGACGTCCTCGACGTGCTCGGGCAAGCCGTCTGGCGCGGGAACGGGGGCAAGATCATCGTCGTCGCCGTCATCCTCTCTACGGTGGCGACGCTCGAGACGACCTTGATCCAGGTAACGCGTACCCTCTTTGCCATGGGGCGGGACGGGACCCTCCCGAGGGTGCTCGGCGTCGTCCACCCTCGCCTCAGGACGCCCTGGGTCGCGACGGTCGTGGTCGCCATCATCTCCGTCGGCCTGTTCGTAGGGTCCAACTACGTAGGCACCCTGTCGAGCATCCTCTCCGACGCCATAAACGCCATCGGCGAGCAGATCTGCGTCTATTACGGCCTCGCCGGGCTGTCGGTCGTCGTCCTCTACCGGAAGCAGATCTTCCGCTCCGCCTCGAACTTCTTCCTCCTCGGTCTTTGGCCCTTCCTTGGCGCCGTCTTCATGTTCGCCATGTTCGGCGACGTCATCCCGCAGCTCAACGCGACTACGAACGAAGTCGGTCTTGGCGCCCTTGCGATCGGCATAGTGCCCCTCGCCGTCTACATGCTGAAGAGGCGCCCCTACTTCGAGAAGGTGACCCATGACGAGCGCCTCGCCCCAGAGCCGGCATAGCTGACCGGGCGGCG
>JASHRK010000347.1 GCA_030037405.1 Acidimicrobiales bacterium
CAGCGCGCTTCGCAGGGTCACGATCTCGGGAGCGGCTGTCCCCGTGCTCTGCGGGTCGGCGTTCAAGAACAAGGCCGTCCAGCCGATGCTCGATGCCGTCGTGGACTTCCTTCCGAGCCCGCTCGACATCCCGGCGACGGGAGGAACCGACGTGAAGTCGGGCGAGCCCCTCGTTCGCGAGCCGCGGGACGACGAGCCGTTCGCCGCCCTCGCCTTCAAGATCATGAGCGACCCCTTCGTCGGCAAGCTCACCTATCTGCGCGTCTACTCGGGCACGCTCGAGAAGGGCACCACCGTCCTCAACACCTCGAAGGACCGGAAGGAGAGGATCGGGCGCATCCTCCAGATGCACGCCAACCACCGAGAGGACAAGGACTTCATCGCCACCGGGGACATCGTCGCCGTGGTCGGCCTCAAGTCGACGACGACCGGGGACACCCTCTGTGACGCCGGCCATCCCATCCTGCTCGAGACGCTCGAGTTCCCGGAGCCGGTTATCCACGTCGCGGTCGAGCCCAAGACCAAGGCCGACCAGGACAAGCTCGGCAGGGCCCTGTACTCGCTCAGCGAGGAGGACCCCACGTTCCGCGTCCGGACCGACGAGGACACCGGGCAGACGGTCATCTCGGGGATGGGCGAGCTTCATCTGGAGGTCCTCGTCGACCGGATGCTCCGCGAGTTCAAGGTCGACGCCCACGTCGGCAAGCCCCAGGTCGCCTACCGCGAGACTGTCCGCGACGCCGTCTCCAAGATCGAGGAGCGCTACGTGCGCCAGACCGGTGGTCGCGGCCAGTACGGGCATGTCGTGCTCGACCTGGAGCCGACGGGCGCCGGGGGAGGCTACGAGTTCGTCGACAAGATCACCGGCGGCGTCATCCCGAAGGAGTACATCCCGGCCGTCGACGCCGGCATCCAGGAGGCCATGAACTCGGGGGTGCTCGCCGGCTTTCCCGTCGTGGACATCCGCGTCGTGCTCACCTACGGGTCGTACCACGATGTCGACTCCTCCGAGATGGCCTTCAAGATCGCCGGGTCGATGGCCTTCAAGAAGGCCTGCCGGGCGGCTCGGCCGGTCCTCCTGGAGCCGATCATGGCCGTCGAGGTCGTCACGCCCGACGACTATCTCGGCGACGTCATCGGCGACGTCTCCTCCCGTCGCGGCAGGGTCGAGGGCATGGCGCAGCGGGGTGCCAGCCACGTGATCCGGGCGCACGTCCCGCTCTCCGATATGTTCGGCTACGCTACCGACCTGCGTTCGCGCACTCAGGGTCGGGCCACGTACACGATGCAGTTCGACTCCTACCAGGAAGTCCCCGAGCAAGTCGCACGGGAGATCATCGCCCGCGTGACCGGAGAGTGAACCGAAGGTCGAGCTTTTGACCGGGGCCGACCTGGTAGGGCGGGCACCTGGCCCACAGATCGACGTAAGCAACAGCAAGCAACGACAACAAGTGACGGCGCAGCGCCTCCGGCGCTGCCAGAACCAAAACGGAGCGGTCGGCACCAATGGCCAAGCAGAAGTTCGAGCGGACCAAGCCGCATATCAACGTCGGCACGATGGGTCACATCGACCACGGAAAGACGACGCTCACCGCGGCCATCACGAAGGTCCTCCACGACCACAACCCGGCAGTGTCATTCACGGCTTTCGACGAGATCGACAAGGCACCCGAGGAGAAGGCGCGGGGCATCACCATCTCCATCGCCCACGTCGAGTACGAGACGGACAAGCGTCACTACGCCCACGTCGACATGCCAGGCCATGCCGACTACATAAAGAACATGATCACGGGAGCCGCCCAGGTCGACGGGGCGATACTCGTGGTCTCGGCGGCCGACGGGCCCATGCCCCAGACGCGCGAGCACGTGCTGCTCGCCCGGCAGGTGGGCGTGCCCTCGATCGTCGTGGCCCTCAACAAGGCAGACATGGTCGACGACGAGGAGCTCCTCGACCTCGTCGAGCTCGAGGTCCGCGAGCTCTTGAGCGAGTACGAGTTCCCGGGTGACGACACCCCGGTCGTACGGGTGAGCGCCTTGAAGGCCCTCGAGGGCGACCCGGAGGCCTCAGAGGGGGTGCTCGCCCTCATGAACGCCGTCGACGACTACATCCCCGAACCGGTCCGCGACATCGACAAGCCCTTCCTCATGTCCGTCGAGGACGTCATGACCATCACCGGGCGCGGCACCGTTGTGACCGGCCGCGTCGAGCAGGGGGTCTTGAAGGTGGGGGACGACGTCGAGATCGTCGGGCTCCGCCCGACGCAGAAGACCGTCTGCACCGGCGTGGAGATGTTCCGCAAGCTGCTCGACCAGGCACAGGCGGGAGACAACATCGGCGCCCTCCTCAGGGGTACCAAGAAGGAGGAGGTCGAGCGGGGCCAGGTTCTCTGCAAGCCGGGCACGATCACTCCTCACACGAACTTCGAGGCGAACGTCTACGTCCTCACGAAGGAGGAGGGCGGCCGCCACAAGCCCTTCTTCTCCAACTACCGGCCGCAGTTCTACTTCCGCACGACGGACGTCACGGGCACGATCGAGCTCGCCGAGGGCACCGAGATGGTCGTGCCGGGTGACAACACGACGATGACGGTCGAGCTGCAAAAGCCGATCGCCATGGACGAAGGGCTGCGTTTTGCCATCCGCGAGGGCGGTCGCACGGTCGGAGCCGGCCGGGTGACGAAGATCCTCAAGTAGGACGGCGGGCCCACCCGATGGCAGCTCAGCGGATACGAATTCGTCTCAAGGCCTACGACCACGAGATCATCGACCAGTCGACGAAGAAGATCGTCGAGACGGTGCTGCGCACCCAGGCGAAGATCCGCGGCCCCGTTCCGCTGCCCACCGAGCGGCACCGCTACACGGTGATCCGGTCACCTCACAAGTACAAGGACAGCAGGGAGCACTTCGAGATGCGGATACACAAGCGTCTCGTCGACATCGTGGAGCACTCGCCGAAGACGGTCGACTCGCTCCAGCGGCTCGACCTCCCCGCCGGCGTCGACATCGAGATCAAGATACAGCAGAACTAACTCGCTACCTCGTGTGATCCTCGCGAGATGGCCGAATCTCCGTATCACCGGTGATACCATCGCCGACATGAGCGAGGTGTCGATCCGGGACTTGAGAAACCACGGCGGAGACGTCATCGACCGCGTCGAACGCGGAGAACGGCTGACTGTAACGCGTGATGGTCGGCAAGTAGCAGAGCTGCGGCCACTCGGACGCGTCCCCCTTACAGCGAGCGTGCTGGTCGAACGGTGGTCCTGGCTGCCACGTGTCGACCCCGACGGTCTTCGCCGCGACCTCGACGCGGTGATCGATTTCCGGCTGTGACCGTCCGAGGGATACTCGACACCTCGACGGTCGTGCTGCTCTCTCGGCTGGACCCGGCACTCCTGCCGGAAGAGCCGCTGATCACTGCGGTGACGTTGGCTGAGCTTTCGGTCGGTCCGCTCGTAGCGACCACTGGCAAGGAGCGGTCGTCACGCCAGGCGGTGTTGCAGCAGGCCGAGGCTGATTTCGAGCCGCTGTCCTTCGATGCAGGGTCGGCGAGGGCGTTCGGACGGGTGGCGGCGTCGCTGCGGGCGGCGGGGCGGAAGGTAGAGGCTCGGGGCTACGACGCCATGATCGCCGCCACAGCGATTGCCAACGACCTTCCCCTCTACAGCGTCAATCCTGGCGACTTCTCCGGAATAGACGACCTCGAGCTTCACCCGATCCCGCATCCCGACCAGCAGTGAGCCAGGTGAGGGGCACCTGATGGCTGGCCAGCGTGCAAGTTCTGAGGGATATCCCTTACAGGATCAAGATACGACAGAACTGACTCAGTTGCCTTGAGTCTCGAAGCCGCTGACCCGGCTCCGAGCGCCTCGTGGTGTCGACGAACGGCGCCGGCACCGGTTGCCTCGGCAAGTCGCCCAGCTTGCCGAGCTGCTATAGTCATCTCTTCGCCGAGCTCGGCTCGGCGAAGAGAACGTCCGGGAGCGCCCCGGGTCCTCGGCCAGGGGGACCTCTCGGCAAACCGAGCACGCGCTCCGCTCCGGTCCTCCGGGCGGAGCGTCGTTGTGACATGGGCCGGTTCTTGCCCGGGTCGCCTGCAGTCTCACCGGAACGCCGGTCGTGCTGCGTGCGGTCCGGGGGTGCCGACACGGAGACGGGCGATACGGAGACAGGACAGCACACGCCATGGCCACGAAGGCGATCGTCGGCGAGAAGGTCGGCATGACACAGGTCTGGGACGAGGCCCAGCGCGTCGTGCCCGTGACCGTCGTCAAGGTCGCGCCCGTCCGAATCGTACGCGTGAAGACTCATGAGACCGAGGGCTACTCGGCCCTCCAGGTCACGACCGGCCGCCGCAGGCCCTCCACCTTGACGAAAGCGGAGGCCGGCCACTTCTCCTGGGCGGGAGTAGAGCCCGGGCGGCATCTTCTCGAGCTGCGGATCGAGGACACGAGCGGCTACGAGGTCGGCCAGGAGATCGACGCCGGCATCCTCGAAGCGGGCGAGAAGGTCGACGTCACGGCCATCTCGAAGGGCAAGGGCTTCACCGGAGGCATGAAGCGCCACAACTTCAAGGGGCAGGGCGCCTCCCATGGCAACCACAAGAAACACCGCGCTCCCGGCTCCGTCGGCGCCTGTGCCACTCCCGCCCGCGTGTTCAAAGGCACTCGCATGGCTGGCCGCACCGGGGCCAGCCGCGTGACGACGTTGAACCTCGAGGTGGTCGTGGCAGATCCCGAGCGCGAGATCGTCCTCGTGAAGGGCTCCGTGCCGGGACCTCGCGGGGGTCTCGTCGTCATCCGCAATGCCGTGAAGGTGAGCAGATGACGCCGAGCGACGCCGTAGCCGGGGCGGCCGGGCTGCGGACCGTGACCATCGAGAGGCGTAACGACGCAGGAGAGCCGTTGAGCACGGTCGAGGTCGAACCAGAGATCTTCGGGCGGGTCCCGAACGTGCCTCTCATGCACCAAGTAGTCACCGCCCAGCTGGCAGCGCGGCGTGCCGGTACCCAGAGCACGCGGACGCGGGCCGAGGTCGCAGGGGGCGGCGCCAAGCCCTACAGGCAAAAGGGCACCGGCCGGGCGCGCCAGGGCTCGATCCGGGCACCCCAGTACAAGGGCGGCGGGGTGGCTCTCGGCCCGAAGCCGCGCGACTATTCCCAGCGCACACCGCGCAAGATGACCCGTTTGGCGCTCTACTCCGCCCTGAGCGATCGGGCCCTCGAGGGCAGGATCTGCCTCGTCGACGCCTGGTCCTTCGAGCTCCCGAAGACAAAAGATGCCATCGGGGCCCTCGACGCCCTCGGCCTCGAGGGCCACACTCTCGTGGTGCTCGGGCCTGACGATGGCACAGCCGAGCGTTGTTTCGCCAACATTCCGGAGGTGGACCTCGTCGAGGCAAGCCAGCTGACCGCCTACGACGTGCTTGCCAACGACTGGATCGTGTTCACGGACGAGACGCTCCCCGGGTCGGTGACGACTGTCTCGACTGCGCCCGCTACCGTCGACACCCCCGCGGAGGCGGACGCCTCTCCGGCCGCGGAGACGGACGAGGCCGCCGAGACGGACGAAGGCGAGGACGACGAGGCGGGGAGCGAGGAGGAGGACGAGAAGTGAGCGAACGGCAGGTCCTTTTCCGCCCCGTGATCTCGGAGAAGTCGTACAAGCTGATGGACGAGGGGACCTACGTGTTCCTCGTCGACAAGGCCGCCAACAAGATCCAGATCCGCGCCGCTGTGGAGGACGCCTTCGGCGTGCGCGTCGAGAGCGTCAACACGTTGAACCGCAAGGGCAAGCGGCGGCGCCAGCGCCGGCTCGCTACCTACGGGAAGCGGCCCGATACCAAGCGGGCGATAGTCCGGCTCGCCGGCGACGACCGCATCGAGCTGTTCGAGGCCTGAGGACGACAATGGCACTACGCAAGCGCAAGCCGACGAGCCCTGGGCGAAGGTTCCAGTCCGCTTCGGATTTCTCCGAGATCACCAAGGCTCGGCCCGAGCGCACCCTCACTGTCCCCAAGCCGAAGTCCGGGGGCCGCAACAGCTACGGCCGGAAGACGGCCCGCCACCGGGGTGGCGGCCACAAGCAGCAGTACCGGATCGTGGACTTCAGGCGCGACAAGGACGGTGTCCCCGCCAAGGTCGCCGCCATCGAGTACGACCCCAACCGCAACGCCCGCATAGCCCTCCTGCACTACCTCGACGGCGAGAAGCGTTACATTCTCGCTCCTGCTCGCGTCGGGGTCGGCGACATGCTCGAGTCCGGGCCTGGTGCCGACATCCGCCCGGGGAACGCCCTCCCGATGCGTTACATACCGGTGGGCTCGGTCGTCCACAACGTGGAGCTGCGACCGGGCGGTGGAGGCAAGATGGCCCGGGGTGCGGGCATGAGCGTGCAGCTCGTGGCGAAGGAAGGGCAGTTTGCGACGTTGCGCCTTCCCTCGACCGAGATGCGGAGGGTGCCGATCGACTGCCGGGCGACGCTCGGCGAGGTGGGGAACGCCGAGGCGGAGCTGATCTCGGTCGGGAAGGCGGGCCGCAACCGCTGGAAGGGAGTTCGTCCCCAGACTCGCGGCGTCGCCATGAACCCGGTCGACCACCCACTTGGCGGCGGCGAAGGGAAGACGTCCGGCGGGCGTCACCCCGTCTCCCCGTGGGGTCAGAAGGAGGGCCGTACCCGCCGCAGGCATCGGCCTTCTGACCAGCTCATCGTCCGCCGGCGCCGCACGCGCGGCGCCCGTAGGTGATCGGAGCGTCGAGATATGCCTCGTAGCCTGAAAAAGGGCCCGTTCGTGGACGACCACCTTTTGAAGAAGGTGGACGATCTCAACGCGAGAAACGAGAAACGGGTCGTGAAAACCTGGTCACGAAGGTCCACGATCATCCCGGACATGGTCGGCCACACGATCGCCGTCCACGACGGGCGCAAGCACGTCCCCGTCTACATCACCGAGTCAATGGTCGGTCACAAGCTGGGCGAGTTCGCTCCCACGCGGACGTTCCGGTTCCACGCCGGTCAAGAGCGGGCCGGGAGGCGTTGAGGTGCCCGGGTTGAAGACGAACGAGCGCGAGGGTGTGAGAGCCGTTCTCAGGCACTCTCGGATGTCGGCCTACAAAGCCCGAGAGGTTCTCGACCTCATCCGGGGCGTCGAGTACGACCGAGCGACGGAGATCCTCGCGTCGGCTGACCGCGGGGCCGCCAAGGTGGTCGGCAAGGTACTCCGAAGCGCCGCGGCCAACGCCGAGCACAACGAGCAGCTCGAGCCCGATGAGCTCTACGTCTCTGCCTGCTACGCCGACGAGGGTGCCACCTTGAAGCGCTGGCGCCCGCGGGCGAGAGGGAGGGCGACTCGGATCCGCAAGCGCACCTGCCACATAACCGTGATCCTCTCGCGCCTCCCCGAAGACGAGATAGCGCGCCGGAGGGCGAGGGTCGCCGCAGAGCAGGCTGCCCGCCGCCAGCGCCGTGTTGCGGGTGCTCGCCGGGGCCGTGCCGAGGCGGAGTCGGTGGCAGAGATCGCCGCGGCAGATGCGGAGGCGCAGCAAGAAGCGGTCGAGGCCGCGACCGAGGCGGCCCTCGGGGCTGCCTCTTCGGAAGACGTCGAGGCGGAGGATGGCGCCGAGCCCGGGGCAGAGGATGGCGCCGAGCTGGAAGCAGAGGATGCGGCCGAGCCCGAGGCGGAGGACCACGAGCCGGATGCCCTCGACGAGCAGGCTGAAGAGGCTGAAGAGCCCGAGGCGGCGTACGAAGAGGCTGAAGAGCCCGAGGCTCTCGACGAGCAGGCTGAAGAGCCCGAGGCGGCGGACGCGACGCAGGACGAGGAGAGGGAGTAATGGGTCAGAAGGTCAACCCGTACGGGTTCCGCCTCGGCGTCACGACCGATTGGAAGTCGCGATGGTTCGACGACAGGAACTATCAGGACGCGGTCGTCGAGGACTGGAAGATCCGCGACTACCTGATGAGCCAGCTGGAGGCGGCTGCCGTGAGCCGGATCGAGGTGGAGCGCACGCGTGACCGTCTACGTGTCGACGTCCACACGGCCCGACCGGGAATCGTGATCGGCCGCCGCGGCGCCGAGGCGGACCGCCTTCGCCGGCAACTCGGCCGGATCACGAAGAATGCCAATGTGCAGCTGAACATCCAGGAGATCAAGCAGCCGGAGCTCGACGCAGCGCTCATCGCCCAGGGGATAGCCGACCAGCTAGCCCGCCGGATCAGCTTTCGCCGGGCGATGAAAAGGGCGATCCAGACAGTTCAGAAGGCCGGCGCCCAGGGAGTGCGCGTCCAGTGCTCCGGGCGTCTCGGCGGCTCGGAGATGGCGCGCAAGGAGTCCTACAGGGAAGGGCGCGTGCCTCTGCACACCCTCCGCGCCGACATCGACTACGGCTTCCGGGAGGCCCGGACGACGACCGGGCGCATCGGGGTGAAGGTATGGATCTACAAGGGCGACATCCTCCCTTACAAGACCTCGGCCGAGGACAAGATCTCCCGTGAGGCGGACATGGCCGTCGGCGGCACCTCCGGCGAGGCACGGCCCCGGCGCATCGTCAGCGCCGGCGGGGGCCGCCGGCGCCCTGAGCAGGGAGAGCCGGGGCACGTCGCCGCTCAGGCGCCCCCGAGCGCCGACTCCGGGGCCGAGGCCCCTCTGCCCGGGACGGGTCAGGGCGATGAGGCGTTCGAACGCCTGCTCGCCGAGGAGGAGGAGATCGAGCGACGCACCCGAGACGAGCACCACGACGTTCCTCACTTCCGTAGGGAGACGGACTGATGTTGATGCCCCGCAAGGTCAAGCACCGCAAGCAGCAGCGCGGGCGCCTCACGGGTCTGGCGAAGGGCGGGGACTCGGTCACCTTCGGCGACTTCGGCATCCAGGCTCTCGAGCCGGGCTGGGTCACGGCTCGCCAGATCGAGGCGGCACGTATCGCGATGACGCGGCACGTGCGGCGTGGCGGCAAGGTGTGGATCAGGGTCTTCCCCGACAAACCGGTCACAGAGAAGCCGGCGGAGACGCGGATGGGTTCAGGGAAGGGCAATCCCGAACACTGGGTAGCCGTCGTCAAGCCAGGGCGGGTGCTGTTCGAGCTCGCCGGCGTGGACGAGACGCTTGCCCAGGCGGCGATGGAGCGCGCCATCCAGAAGTTGCCGATGAAGGCGCGGTTCATCGTCCGCCCCGGCCTTGGCTCGACCCCGGAGGTGCAGGTGTGATGACGACGGCACGCGATCTGCGGACCTTCGACTCCGACGAGCTGCAGACTCGTATCGACAACGCCCGCAAGGAGCTTTTCAATCTGCGCTTCCAGGCGGCCACGGGACGCCTGGACAACACGGCGCAACTCGGGAGCCTCCGGCGCGAGATCGCTCGTGCGCTCACCGTGCAGCGCGAGCGCGAGATCGAGAGTACCGAGGCGGAAGAGCTGGAGACCGCTCCCGGCGAGGAGGAGGAGGAGTGATGGCAGAGGACGAGGCGACGGCCGAGCCTGCGGCGGGCGCGCCCGCCGCCGCCGAGCGGCCGCGAGAGAACCGGCGCAAGGTGAGAGAGGGAATCGTCGTGTCGACCGCGATGGACAAGACGACGGTCGTGGCCGTCACCGAGCGAGTCCGCCACCCCAAGTACTCGAAGACCGTGCAGCGGACTCGCAAGCTCTATGCCCACGACGCCGACAACTCCACGAGCGTCGGGGACCGCGTCCGTGTCGCGGAGACACGTCCTCTCTCGAGGACGAAGCGCTGGCGGCTCGTCGAGGTGCTGGAGCGTGCCCGATGATCCAGCAGGAGTCTCGTCTCAGAGTCGCCGACAACTCCGGCGCCAAGGAGGTCCTCTGCATCAAGGTGCTCGGAGGATCACGACGCAGGTATGCACGGATCGGCGACGTGTTCATCGCAACGGTGAAGGATGCCGTGCCCGGCGCGGCGGTGAAGAAGGGCGACGTCGTGAGATGCGTCGTGGTGCGTACTCGCAAGGAGAACAGGCGCCCCGACGGCAGCTACATACGTTTCGACGAGAACGCCGCGGTGCTCATCAACGATCAGCAGCAACCGCGCGGCACGCGCATCTTCGGCCCGGTCGGCCGGGAGCTGCGCGACAAGCGCTTCATGCGTATCGTCTCGCTTGCTCCGGAGGTGATCTGAGATGCGCATCCGCAAGGGTGACAGGGTCCAGGTTCTCCAGGGAAAGGACCGCGGCAAGGTGGGCGAGGTGATGCGGGCGATGCCGGCGGAGGGCCGCGTCATCGTCGAGGGCATCAACATCGCCAAGCGGCACCAGCGGCCTACACGCCAGACGATGCAGGGGGGCATCATCGACAAGGACATGCCCGTCCACGTCTCGTCTGTGGCGGTCGTCTGCTCGCAGTGCGGACCGACGCGGGTGGGGTACCGCTACGACGACCAGGGACGCAAGCTTCGCGTCTGCAAGAAGTGCGGAGGTGAGCTGTGAGCGCCCTCGCCGAGGTGACCAGGCCCCGCCTGAGGGAGCGCTACGACTCGGAGCTCCGCGCGGCTCTCGGTGCCGAGCTCGGGTTGTCGAACGTGATGGAGATCCCACGTTTCGAGAAGATCGTGCTCAACATGGGAGTAGGGCGTGCCACCCAGCAGCAGTCGCTCCTCGAGGGGGCGGTGCGCGACCTCGAGGTGATAAGCGGCCAGCACCCCGTGGTGACAAAGGCTCGCCGTTCGATCGCAGGCTTCAAGCTCCGCCAGGGGCAGGCGATCGGCTGCATGGTGACGCTGCGCGGAGACCGGATGTGGGAGTTCCTCGATCGTCTCATCTCGATCGCGATCCCGCGGATCCGGGACTTCCGTGGCCTGTCCGTCCGCTCTTTCGACGGGCACGGCAACTACACCTTCGGCGTCACCGAGCAGCTCATCTTCCCCGAGGTCGACTACGACAAGATCGACGCCACGCGGGGTATGGACATCACGATCGTCACGACAGCACGAACCGACGACGAGGGACGCGCCCTGCTCGCAGCCTGCGGCTTTCCCTTCCGGCGGGAAGGACAGTGAGGACGAGATGGCGAAGAAGGCACTGATCGAGAAACAAAAGCGCACCCCGAAGTTCAAGGTGCGCTCGTACAGCCGCTGCCGACGATGCGGACGACCGCACTCTGTGTTCAGGAAGTTCGGGCTGTGCCGGATCTGCCTGCGCGAGCTGGTGCACGCCGGGGAGGTCCCTGGCGTCACGAAGGCGAGCTGGTGAGAGGAGGTCTCTGAGATGACTATGACGGACCCGATCGCCGACATGCTCACGCGCATGCGCAATGCCAACGTCGCCATGCACGACTCGGTGTTGATGCCGAGCTCCAAGCTGAAAGAGTCCCTGGCGGCGATCCTCGAGCGCGAGGGCTACATCGCGGGCTTCGAGACGAGAGACGACCCCTCAAGGCCCGGCAAGGTGCTCGAGATCACGCTCAAGTACACAAGCGAGCGCGACCGCGTCATCGGCGGGCTCCGCAGGGTGTCGAAGCCCGGCCTGCGCATCTACGCCCGAGCCGACAAGCTGCCACGCGTCCTCGGTGGGCTTGGGGTCGCCGTTCTGTCCACGAGCCGTGGGCTCATGACGGACCGCGAGGCTCGCCAGCACAAAGTGGGCGGGGAGGTCCTCTGCTATGTCTGGTAACGGTCTTGCCGGCGCCGTCTCGCCGACCCGCCGGGCAGCTACGGATGGTGGTGGGCGCTGATGTCCAGGGTCGGCAAGGCACCGATCGCCATACCGGGAGGGGTCGACGTCACCGTCACGGATCGCCGTGTCGTCGTGAAGGGGCCCCAGGGGACTCTCGAGCGCGACCTGCCTGGCGAGATCACGCTTCGCGCCGAGAACGAGACCCTGTACGTCGAGCGGCCGGACGACGAGCGCCAGAGCCGCGCCCTCCACGGTCTCACGCGCAGCCTGGTGGCGAACATGGTCACCGGGGTGACCGCCGGATACTCGAAGGATCTCGAGATCGTCGGCGTCGGCTACCGGGCGACGGCGAAAGGGCCGAGCCAGATCGAGCTCGCCCTCGGCTTCAGCCACCCGGTCGTAGTCGACGCCCCTGAGGGCGTCTCCTTCGAGGTGCCCGTCCCGACGCGGATCACGGTCAAGGGCATCGACAAGGAGAAGGTCGGACAGGTGGCCGCCGACATCCGTAAGCTCCGCAAGCCCGAGCCCTACAAGGGCAAGGGGGTGCGCTATGCCGGTGAGAGAGTGCAGCGCAAGGCCGGGAAGGCGGCGAAGTGAGATGAGCATGGCCCAACGCACCCATGAGCTACGCGAGCGGCGCCACAGGCGCGTCCGCCAGAAGATATCCGGCACGGCCGATCGTCCCCGGCTCGCCGTCTTCCGCTCCAACCGCCACATCTCTGCCCAGGTGATCGACGACATCGCCGGTCACACGCTCACAGCCGCGTCTACGGTCGAGGCCGACCTCCGCCGGTCGCCCACGGGAAACGTCGAGGCCGCAGCCGCCGTCGGCCGGCTCGTGGCGAAGCGGGCAAGGTCGCTCGGCGTGTCCAAGGTCGTCTTCGACCGGGCCAGCTCCCGGTACCACGGCCGGGTAGCCGCTCTCGCCAAGGCGGCTCGCGAGGAAGGTCTGGAGTTCTAGATGCCCGAGCCTCAGTACGAAGAGCGCACGATCAAGGTCAATCGCGTCGCCAAGGTGGTCAAGGGTGGGCGTCGTTTCTCCTTTACCGCTCTCATGGTGATCGGCGACGGCAACGGCCGGGTCGGCCTTGGCTACGGCAAGGCGAAGGAGGCGGGACTGGCGGTGCAGAAGGGGATCGACGAGGCCCGTCGCAGCATGATCGAGGTCCCCCTCGCCGGGTCGACGATAACGCACCCCGTCATCGGGAAGGCGGGAGCTGGGCGGATCCTCCTCAAGCCGGCCGCCCCCGGTACCGGCGTGATAGCCGGCGGGGCAGCCCGCCACATCCTCGAGATGGCCGGGATCCACGACATCATCGCCAAGTCCCTCGGCACCTCGAACGCCATCAACGTCGCCCACGCCACGATGGCGGGCCTCGAGTCGCTCCGCCGCCCCGATGAGGTGGCGCGCCTCAGGGGCAAGACGGCCGACGAGGTTGCCCCGGCAGGCGTGCTTCGCGCCTACGACGAGCGCAGGCGGACCGGGCGGGCGACCCAGGTGGAGGCGAGCTGAGATGGCTCCTCGCTCGAAAGAGAAAGAGGCGGCGAGGATCGTCGTCACCCAGGTGCGAAGCGGGATCGGCTCGAAACCGAAGCATCGCGGCACACTGCGCGCTCTCGGGCTCGGGCGGATCGGCCGTGCCAACGTTCTCCCGGACCGACCGGAGATAAGAGGGATGGTCGCTCGCGTGAGCCACCTCGTGACGGTGGAGCAAGCGGGTGCCGATGCGGACAGGGAAGGCAAGCGATGAAGGTTCACGAGCTCGCTCCCGCGCCCGGAGCACGCCGTGAAAGGCGGCGCGTCGCCCGAGGCACGGGGGGCCGGGGCGGCAAGACCGCCGGCAGGGGCACGAAGGGTCAGAGGGCTCGCGAGCAGTCCAAGCCAGGCTTCGAGGGCGGTCAGCTACCTCTCACCCAGCGGATCCCGAAGCTGCGCGGTTTCGCCAACCCGTTCCGCGTCGAGTACAACGTAGTGAACCTGAGCGTGCTCGAGAGCCTCGAGGAGTCCGAGATCACACCGGAGAGCCTCGAGGCTGCTGGCATCGTGCATCACAAGGGTCTCGTCAAGGTGCTCGGAGGGGGCGAGCTCGGACGGAAGGTACATGTGTCGGCCCACGCCTTCTCCCGCTCTGCGAGAGCGGCGATCGAGGCGGCCGGCGGTGCGGCGACGGTCGTGCCGCGGCCGAACGGCTCGCGGCGCCCCCCTGCCAGAGGAAACGCGCTCGCGAACCGGTAGGGTACGGGGGCTGCACCGCCGTCTCGTCGTTCGCGGTGAGCCGGGGCACATCCAAGGAGAGAGATGCTCACCACGTTTCGCAACATGTTCCGGGTGGCGGACCTTAGGAACAAGGTCCTCTTCACCCTCCTCGTGATTGCGATCTACCAGCTGGGCACGAACGTCCCGATCCCGGGGATCGACTTTCAGAGGATCCAGTCCGTCACCGCCTCCGACAAGAGCAACGGCGTCATCGGCTACCTGAGCCTCTTTGCCGGCTCGGGCATCGCCAAGGCTGCCGTCCTCGGCCTCGGCATCATGCCCTACATCACCGCCTCGATCATCGTCCAGCTGCTCACAGGCGTCATACCCAAGTTCGAGCAGTGGCGCGACCAGGGTGCTGTGGGACAGCGCAAGCTGACCCAGGCGACCCGGTACCTGACGGTGGGTCTTGCCCTCATGCAGTCGTCGGGAATCGTCTTCCTCTACCACTCGGGCAAGCTGTTCTCGGGCCTCGCTGCCTCGAAGGCCGACTTCATCCCCGATTTCACCTGGCCAAGGGTGCTCTTCATGATCCTCGTGCTCACGGCGGGCACCGCCTTTGTCATGTGGCTCGGCGAGCTGATCACCCAGCGAGGCATCGGGAACGGGATGTCGCTCATAATCTTCGCCAACGTGATCAGCGCCTTCCCGATCTACGGGGAATTCATAAAGGACGACCGCGGCTGGCTCGGGATCGGCATCGTCCTCGTCGTCTGCCTCCTCCTCCTCACGGCGATCGTCTTCATGGAGCTCGGCCAGCGCCGGATACCCGTCACCTTCGCCAAGCGGGTGCAGGGCAGGAGAATGTACGGGGGACAGAGCACCTACATCCCGCTCAAGGTCAACCAGGCCGGCGTGATCCCGATCATCTTCGCCAATTCCCTTCTCTACATGCCGGTCCTCCTGTCGAACGTCATCCCGTGGACGACGTTCAGGAACTGGGTAAGCGACAACTTGCTGAACTCGACCGACGGCGTCTACCTGATCGGCTACGGCGTCCTCATCGTGATCTTCACGTTCTTCTACGTCCACGTCACCTTCGACCCCTACCAGCAGGCCGACCAGATCCGGAAGCAGGGCGGCTACGTCCCAGGCTTCAGGCCGGGCCCCCCGACCGAGCGGTATTTCGCGAAGATCCTCAACCGCCTCACGCTCCCCGGGAGCCTGTTCCTCGCCCTCGTCGCCCTCATTCCCTCGGTGCTCCTCCGCAGCTGGCACATAACCAACATCCCGTTCTTCGGCACCGCCCTCCTGATCGCCGTCGGTGTCGCGCTCGAGACGATGAAGCAGATCGACAGCCAGCTCATGATGCGCAACTACCAGGGCTTTCTCCAGTAAGTGATACCAGGCGGACGCTTGGTCGTCCTCGGAAAGCAGGGAGCGGGAAAGGGCACGCAGTGCACACGTGTGTCGCACCACTACGTGTCCGTCCACATCTCGACCGGGGAGATGCTGAGGGCGGCCGTCAAGTCAGGCGCCCCGCTCGGGCTCGAGGCGCGCCGCTATCTCGATGCCGGCGACCTCATCCCCGACGACATAGTCCTCAAGATGGTGGCGGAGAGGCTGGAGCAGGACGACACGCGGACGAGGGGCTTCGTGCTGGACGGCTTCCCCCGCACCGTTGCGCAGGCTCAGGGTCTGGAGGGTCTCCTCTCGCCGGCGGAGATCGACCTTGCCATCGATCTCGAGGTGCCGATGGAGCTCGTCCTCGAGCGCCTGGCGGCCCGCCGCGTCTGCGAGGACTGCGGGGAGATCTACTCGACCGCGTTCCCGCCTACGATCGGCTGGATCTGCGACGTCTGCGGCGGCGAGGTGGTGCAGAGGGAGGACGACACCGAGGAGGCGATACGCAGGCGTCTCAAGCTCTACGAGGCGGAGACGGCTCCGCTCATCGACTGGTACCGCGAGAAGGACAGGCTCGCGCCGATCTCGGGCGTCGGGACTCCCGACGAGGTCTTCTCCCGCATCGTCGAGGAGGTCGACGGCCGCAGGCGGTCGGCGGGCGGCTTCGGGCCGCCCCTCATCCGGTGAGGCGGGGATGAGACGCACCGAGAGCGAGCTGGACAAGATGCGCAGAGCCGGCCGGGTCGTGGCCGAGATCCTGGAACGGACGCGGGCGGCTATCAGGCCGGGCATCACGACCCTGGAGCTCGACGCCGTCTCCCGCGAGGTGATCGAGCGGCGCGGCGCGAGATCGAACTTCCTTGGTTACCACGGCTTTCCCGCCACGATCTGCACCTCGCCGAACGACATGATCGTGCACGGGATCCCGGGAAGCTACGTCCTCGAGGAGGGTGACATCATCTCGATCGACTGCGGGGCGATCGTCGAGGGTTACCACGGAGACGCCGCCTACACTGCCCCGGTCGGCACGGTGTCGGCGGCGGCGGCCCGCTTGATGGAGGTCACGAGGCACAGCCTCTCGGCGGCGATCGACGAGCTCCACGAGGGCAACCGCCTCCACGAGGTCGGCGCCGCCGTGCAGAGGGTGGCCGAGGAGGCGGGGTACTCGGTCGTGCGCAACTACGTCGGTCACGGCATCGGGACGGCCATGCACGAGGCACCGAGCGTCCCTAACTACTGGCCGGGCTCGCCGGGCCCGAAGCTCAAGGTAGGAAACGTCCTTGCCGTGGAGCCGATGGTGAACGCGGGCAAGCCCGAGACCGTGGAGCTCCCGGACGGCTGGAGCGTGGTGACGGCAGACGGGTCGCTCTCGGCCCATTTCGAGCACACGATCGCCGTGACGGAGAAGGGACCTGAGGTCTTCACCATGGCCGACGTCTGAGGGCGGGTGTGCAGCCTCGAATCCGTCCCTCGGTCGCGAGCGTGCTGGCCAGCGGCTATGCTGGCATGTGCCATGTGGCGCTTTCGCGCCCTCATGACCCCGCTAGGTGCGCAGCTCTCCTGACTTTTGGGAGCGTGGCGCGGCGGGACAACGAAGAGCTCTTCTAGGAGGATCACCTGCCCAAGCCCAAGGAGGATGCGATCGTGCTCGAGGGCACGGTCGTCGAGCCGCTGCCTAACGCCATGTTCCGCGTCGAGTTGGAGAATGGCCACAAGGTGCTGGCGCACAGCTCAGGCAAGATGCGCATGAACCGGATCCGCATCCTTCCAGGTGACAAGGTCCAGGTGGAGATAACGCCCTACGACTTGAGTCGTGGCCGGATCACCTACCGCTACAGGTGAGAGCCGACCGCCAGCGGTCGGCGGGCGCCGGGGAGAGAAGCCGGGAAGGGACGGGAATGTGAAGGTACGACCGAGCGTGAAGACGATGTGCGAGAAGTGCAAGGTGATCAGGCGGCACGGCCGCGTCATGGTCATCTGCGAGAACCCGCGCCACAAGCAGCGGCAGGGCTGAGCGGTGGCGCGCATATCCGGGGTCGACATACCGAGAGAGAAGCGGCTGGAGGTGGCCCTCACCTACGTCTATGGCATCGGTCGTACCCGGGCCCAGGAGATCTGCGGGGCGACGGCCATCGACGTCTCGACGAGGGTGCGTGACCTCACCGATGAAGAGATCACGAAGCTCCGCAACTACATAGACGCCAACCTGAAGGTCGAAGGAGACCTGCGGCGCGAGGTCGACCAGGACATCAAACGCAAGATGGAGATCGGCTGCTACCAGGGCATCCGCCATCGTCGCGGCCTCCCCGTCCACGGTCAGCGCACTCACACGAACGCCCGCACCCGCAAGGGGCCGAAGAAGACGGTCGCCGGAAAGAAGAAGGTCCGCAAGCACTGATGCCTGTCACCGAGGAAGGAAGCGACCGCTGATGGCCAAACCGACGAAGACGGGCGGGCGGAGGCCGCGCCGCCGGGAGCGCAAGAACGTTGCCTACGGCGTCGCCCACATCAAGAGCTCGTTCAACAACACGATCGTGTCGATCACCGATCTCGACGGCAACGTCCTCGCCTGGGCGTCTGCCGGCAACGTCGGGTTCAAGGGCTCGCGCAAGTCGACTCCGTTCGCGGCCCAGATGGCGGCGGAGCAGTGCGCCAGGCGGGCGATGGAGCACGGCGTGCGCCGCGTCGACGTACTCGTGCGCGGCCCCGGATCGGGCCGCGAGACGGCCATCAGGTCGCTTGCCACCGCCGGAATCGAGGTCACCGGCATCAAGGACGTCACCCCTGTTCCCCACAACGGCTGTCGCCCGAAGAAGCGCCGCCGGGTCTGACGAGGAGATCGGAATGGCTCGTTACACAGGTCCGGTGTGCCGGCTCTGCCGGCGGGAGAAGACGAAGCTCTACCTGAAGGGCGCCAAGTGCGACACGATGCGCTGCCCGATCGAGACGCGCCCGACCCCCCCGGGGGAACACGGGCGTGACCGTTTGCGCCAGGCGTCGGAGTACAACACCCAGCTGCGCGAGAAACAGAAAGCGCGCCGCATCTACGGCGTGCTCGAAAGGCAGTTCGCGAATCTCTACGACGAGGCCAACCGCCAGCAGGGGATAACGGGCGAGAACCTCTTGAGGATGCTCGAGCTGAGAGTGGACAACGTCGCCTTCCGAGCCGGTTGGGGCGCGAGCAGGAACCAGGCCAGGCAGTTCGTCCGCCACGGCCACGTCAAGGTCAACGGCAAGCGCGTGACCATCCCGAGTTACCGGGTCCGCCAGGGCGACGTCGTCGAGCTCTCCTCGAAGGGGAGGGACTTCATCGTCGTTCGCCACAACATGGACACCCTCGACCGCCGCCCTCCCGCATGGCTCGAGACATTCGACAACGGCTACTCCGCCCGCGTGCTCGCCGTACCTGTTCGCGAGCAGATCGACACCCAGGTGAGAGAGCAGCTCATCGTCGAGCTCTACTCGAAGTAACCCGACGTAACCCGACGTAATCCCCCGGCTCAAAGGAAGCAACGAAATGCTCATCATCCAGCGCCCGGCCGTCGAGCAGATCGGCGAGGCAGACCAGCACAGGCAGCGTTTTGCCATCGGACCGCTCGACCCAGGCTTCGGCCACACCCTCGGCGCCTCCCTGCGTCGCACGCTGCTCTCGTCGATCCCGGGCGCCGCCGTCACCCAGGTGCGTTTCGACGAGGCTCTGCACGAGTTCACGTACCTTCCTGGCGTGAAGGAGGACGTGAGCGACATCATCTTGAACCTGAAGGACCTCGTGCTCCGGTCGACCTCCGACGACCCGGTCACGATGCGCATCGACGTGAAGGGCCCCGCCGACGTGACCGGCGCAGACCTCCAGGTGACCTCGGACGTCGAGGTGCTCAACCCGGCGATCCACCTCGCCACCGTGAACGCCAAGGGGCGCCTCGCCATAGACGTGACCGTGGAGCGGGGCAAGGGGTACGCGGCGGCCGAACGCAAGCAGACGAGCTCGACCATCGGCATCATCCCGGTCGACGCCATCTACTCCCCGGTCCGCCGGGTCGCCTTCGACGTGGAGGCCACCCGCGTCGAGGTCTCGACCGACTACGACCGCCTCGTGCTCGACATCGAGACCGACGGCTCGATCTCACCTCGCGAAGCTCTCGCCTCCGCTGGCCAGACACTGCGCGACCTCCTCAACCTCGTTGCCGAGCTGGCCGAAGAGGGGCACGGACTCGAGCTCGGGGAGGCGGGGACGACGACGAGCGGATCGCCCGATCTCGACCTCCCCATCGAGGACCTCGACCTGTCCGAGCGCCCGCGCAACTGCTTGAAGCGGGCTCAGATCAACACGGTGGGCGAGCTCATCCAGCGCACGCCCGACGAGCTGCTCTCGATCACCAACTTCGGCCAGAAGTCCCTCGACGAGGTGCTCCTCCGCCTCGACGAGCGCGGTCTCGCCCTGCGCGAGGGGAGCGGGCTCCTCTGATGCCCGCGACTCCGCGAAAGGCGGCCCGCTTCGGCGGCAGCGCCGCCCACCAGAAGTCGATGATGGGCAACCTCTTCGCCTCGCTCATCGCTGCCTACCCGAACCCGATCGAGACGACCGAGGCGAAGGCGAAGGCCCTCAGGCCGATCGCCGAGAAGATGATCTCCAAGGCTGTGAAGGGTGGGGTGCACAACCACCGCCAGGTCGTGGCGTTCATGCGGGACAAGGAGTTCGCCCACCGCCTCTTCGACGAGATCGGACCGCGCTACGCCGACCGGCCCGGCGGCTACCTCCGCATCCTCAAGGTCGGCCCTCGCGAAGGGGACAAGGCGCCGATGGCGAAGATCGAGTTCGTGTCGTGAGCATTGGGCGAGAGACTGTTCGACCTCGAGCCTGCCGCTGGGCCGAAAGCGACCGCCTCGGGTGGCACGGCGAAGGACGCCGCTAGCGAGCACGAGGACGCTTCCGCCAGGCTCGGGCGCGTCGTGCTCCTCGTCGCCTACGACGGGAGCACCTTCCACGGCTTTGCCCCCCAACGCGGGCTCGCCACCGTCGGGGGAGCGCTCCTCGCCGCCCTCTCGCGGGTAAGCGGCGTCCCCGAGCTCACCATCACCTGTGCCGGGCGGACGGACGCCGGAGTCCACGCGAGCGGCCAGGTGGCCCACGTGGACCTTCCCGCTCCCGTGCTCGAGCGCCTCGTCGAGCGTTCTTCGGGCCATGAGGACGACTTGGCGGCGCTCTGCAGGTCGTTGACGAGCCAGATCGGGCCGATGGTCGCCGTCCTGCGGGCGATGATCGCCCCCGCCGGCTTCGACGCTCGACGCTCCGCCCTCGCCCGCCTGTACCACTACGACCTGCTCCGCACCACGGCGCCCGACCCCCTCTTGCACCATACGACCTGGCACGTACCCGGGCCGCTCGATCTCGCCGCCATGAGGATCGCCTGCGACGCCCTCCTCGGCGAGCACGACTTCGCCGCTTTCTGCAAGCGGCCGACCGGTCACGAGGGCCCGATCCTCCGTCGCGTCACCGCCACCTCGTGGCTTCTGTCGGGGGAGGCTTCGCCCACGTGGCGCTTTGCCATAGAGGCGAACGCCTTCTGCCACCAGATGGTGCGTTCCATCGTCGGCGCCCTCGTCGCCGTCGGCCAGGGGAGGCTGACGGCGGCCTCCATGCTCGACCTCCTCCAGGCCGGCCGGCGCTCGACCGTGTCGCAGCCGGCGCCGCCCGGGGGTCTCCGGCTCGTCTCGGTCCGCTACCCCGAACAGCTCGTTCCCGGCGGGGTGATCACCGCCGCGCCCGGCTCGGCATGATCCCGAGCTGCTCGCCATGAGTTACCTTTGCGGGAGATGAGCGACCGCGACAGGCCTCCCTACCGCGCCGACCATGTCGGCAGCCTTCTCCGCCCCCCCGAGCTGCTCGAGGCGCGGGCCGCGCGGTCCGAAGGCCGGATCGGCGACGCAGAGCTCGCCGGCGCAGAGGACGTGGCGATCTCCGCCGCCGTCCGGATGCAAGAGGAGGTCGGCCTCGACTCGGCGACAGACGGCGAGTTCCGGCGTACCACCTGGCACATGGACTTCATCTACCAGATCGACGGGATCGGCCAGTCGGACGAGCGGCTGCAGGTCGAATTCAGAAACGAAGAGGGCGTCATCTCCTGGTCGCCCGCCGCGCTCAAGATCCACGGCCGTGTCGGCCTCGGCCACACCATCTTCGGCGAGGCCTTCGAGTACCTGCGTAGCCAGGTGGCGAAGGCGACGCCGAAGCTGACGATCCCTTCGCCCAGCATGGTCCACTACCGGGGAGGTCAAGCCGCCATAGACCCCGCCGTCTACCCGGACGTGGAAGAGTTCTGGGCCGATCTCTCGGCCGCCTACGCCGAGGAGATCCGGCGCCTCGGAGAGATCGGCTGCACTTACCTGCAACTCGACGACACGAGCCTCGCCTACCTGAACGACCCGAAGCAGCGAGCGCACGTGGCGAGCATCGGGGGCGACCCGGAGCACCAGCACGAGCGCTACATCCGCCAGATCAACGCCGCGGTGGCAGGGCGCCCGGTGGGGATGGCCGTCACGACCCACCTCTGTCGCGGCAACTTCCGCTCGTCCTGGGCGGCCGCCGGCGGGTACGACTTCGTGGCGGAGGCGCTCTTCTCCGAGCTGGACGTCGACGGCTTCTTTCTCGAGTACGACGACGAGCGGTCAGGCGACTTCGCGCCGCTCCGCTTCGTCCCGAAGGAAAAGATCGTCGTTCTCGGCCTCGTGACGACCAAGCGCCCGGAGCTCGAGGGCAAGGATGAGCTGAAGCGCAGGGTCGACGAGGCGAGCAGGTACGTGAGCCTGGAGCAGCTCTGCCTGTCGCCCCAGTGCGGTTTCTCCTCGACGGTCGAAGGGAACGAGCTGACCTACTCCGACGAGGTGGCGAAGCTCCGCCTCGTCGTCGAGACGGCGGCAGAGATCTGGGGCTGAGCCGCCAGCGGGAGCAACACCCGGGCGAAGTCCCTCTTGACGAGGCACGATGCCGGAACAGAGGCTAGTCTCGCGTCCGGGGTCTGCGTCCGCCGTGGACCCCGGGGGGTTTGGCAGCCCATGGTTGACAGGCGCGGTGGCCGTGTTGCTGTGTGCGCACCGGTGTGGTCTCTAGGTTCGCGCCCGTGAAGACGAAGGCTGCTCTGCTGCGTGAGGCCGGGCGGCCCTGGGAGATCGTCGAGCTCGACTTGGACGATCCGAAGCCGCACGAGGTCCGCGTGCGCTTCGCCGCCGCCGGCCTGTGCCACTCCGACGAGCACATCCGGAGCGGGGACTCACCGGCCAGGTTGCCGATGGTGGGCGGCCACGAGGGCGCCGGGGTCGTCGAGGCAGTCGGCGCGGGTGTCGCCAGGGTGGCCGAGGGGGACCACGTCGTCTGCTCCTTCATCCCAGTCTGCGGCGCCTGCAGGTATTGCCAGACGGGCCGCTCGAGCCTTTGCGATCGCGGGCTCTACGCCGGCGTCGGCTGCCTTCCCGACGAGACATTCCGCTTCCACGAGAACGGGAGCGACATAGGCGGGCTCTGCGTGCTCGGGACGTTCTCGGAGCGGGCTGTCGTCTCGGAGTGGTCCGTCACGAGGATCGCCGATCATCTGCCGTTCGACGTCGCCGCCCTCGTAGGCTGCGGGGTGACGACCGGATGGGGCTCGGCCGTCTACGCGGCGGGCGTTCGCCCTGGGGAGACAGTCGTCGTCTACGGCATCGGCGGCGTCGGCATCAACGCCGTGCAGGGTGCCCGCCATGCCGGGGCGAAGAACGTCGTCGCAGTCGACCCAGTGCCCTTCAAGCTCGAGATGGCCGCGAAGTGCGGTGCCACCCACACGACGGGCGATCCCGAGGAGGCGCAACGCCTCGTCGTGGAGCTCACACGCGGCCAGCTGGCCGATCACGCCATCCTCACCGTCGGGGTGATGACCGCCGAGGTCGTCGACCTCGGCATCAAGATCGTCGGCAAGGGTGGCTCGGTCGTCATCACCGGCATCCCGAAGAGCGGGGACGTCACGATCAGCCAGAACAGCGCGGCGGTGACCGGTTGGCAGAAGCGGATCCAGGGTGCGATCTTCGGCGCCGCCAACCCGCTCTACGACATCCCCCGGCTCCTCGACCTCTACGAGGCGGGCGACTTGATGCTGGACGAGCTCATCACCAAGCGGTACCGGCTCGAGGAGGTCAACGAGGGCTACGAGGACATGCTGGCGGGACGGAACATCCGCGGCGTCATCATGCACGACACATAGCTCAACTAGCGGTGAGGTGCCGGCTCGTGCCGGCGCTTGGAGGTCTTCACAACCTAGGAACAACAAATACAACCTGCTCATCACGAGCAAGAACCAAGCTCAGGAGGTTGTCTCATGGCACAGGACCCGGAGATGCATGCCAAAGCCACCTTTGGCGCACGGCACGTGCGTACCCGACCACGACGAAGGCGGGGGGGAAGGCTCCTCACGACCGCCCTCCTTGGCGTCGTCGCGGTCGTCGTCCTCGGCCTCAGCGGCGCGAGCGGTGCCGCGAGCCTGCCGAGGTCGCAGCGTGCTCCGAGTCCCACGACAGCGAGGAGCAAGTCGAGCGGCCCGACCAAGGGCGGTTCGCTCACGGTCCTCGAGGGAACCGGCTTCGCGGGGGACTGGCCGGGACTCGACCCTGCCACCGACACCGACGGGGCGGCCAACCAGTCCTACATGGAGGCCATCTACGGCGAGCTGTTCGAGCTCGGCCAGAACGGCAAGTTGATCTACGACCTCGCCACGGGGTACAAGTTCAGCAACGGCGGCAAGACAGTCAACATCACCCTGCGCAAGGGGGTGAAGTTCTCCAACGGCGCCAGGTTCGACGCCTCGGCGGTCGTCTGGAACTGGAAGCGCGACCTTGCCAGCACCTGTACCTGCAAGCCCACCTTCGACCAGACGACGACCCCGGTGATCACGGTGACCGGGTCCTACTCGTTCTCCATCACCTTCACCTACGTGGACGCCTCGTTCATTGCCGCCCTCCAGGACGACATCTTGAACTGGATCGCCTCTCCCACCGCGTACATGAAGATGGGCGAGACGAAGTTCGCCTTGAAGCCCGTCGGCGCCGGCCCCTTCGTGGTCGTGAGCGACACCCCGAGCGCAGAGCTCATCTTGGAGCGCAACCCGAACTACTGGGACAAAAGTGAGCCCTACCTCAACAAGCTCATCTTCGAGACGACGGCCGACGACGAGTCCGCCTACGAGGTGATGCTCGCCGGGGACGCCCAGGCATACGAGGGGCTGTCGACCCCGGCGCTCGTGTCGAGCGAGAAGAAGCACTTCACGGTGACGACGGAGCCCTCCACCTCGCCCTACGACATCCAGCTCAACACCTCTATCGCGCCCTTCAACAACATCCTCGCCCGAGAGGCGATCTACTACGCCACGGACGCCCCGCTTCTCGACAAGAAGCTCTTCAACGACACGACGCCAGTGGGAGAGTCCTTCGAGGCCCCCGCGGGGTTGTTCTACGAGAAGACGGTGCCCGGCTACATCACCTACAACCTGGCGATGGCGAAGAAGCTCGTGAAGGAGTCGGGCCTCAACAAGATCACGCTCAACTTCTTCACGATCACGGCCCCGGTCGCCATCGAGCTGATGGAGGCCATCCAGCAGGAGTGGGAGGCGGCCGGCATGCACGTCACGATCGCCAACTACGACCTCTCGACGCTGATCTCAGAGTTCACGGGGGGCAAGTGGGAGTCCGCCCTGCAGACGGCAGGCGCCTACGACCCGGCGACCGGCGTGGGCGTTGCCTTCCGCTTCGCCTCGACGTCCCCGTTCAGCGGCGTCCACTCGACGTACCTCGACACCCTTCTCGAGGACGCGTCGGCCGTCGTCAACCCGAAGACGCGGGCTCACTACTACGACCTGGCAGCCGCCTACATCGCCAAGGAGGCCTACGGCCCGTTCCTGTTCCCGATCAACGACTACGACGTGGCGATCAAGGATGCGCATGGCGTCGGGCTCACCGAGCCCGTCCCGGCCGTCGCAGTCGACCCGGAGGTCCTCTGGGAGACGGTCTACAGGACGAAATGACCACCTTCACCCTCCCGCTTGGCCTGGCGGAGGAATAGCTTTTGACTGGATGGCTCTAAAGAGGATCATGAGGTCGAGAGGTAAGTGAGCGCGGCCTGGAGGACGCCGTGAGCTCCTCGGTAGCGGCACCTGCTGATCCGGTAGGCGCAGTCCTGCCGGAGGCAGGTGCGCGCCGCAGCAGGTGGAGCGCCCTTTCGTCCTCGCCGTCACTTCGCGTGATCGGGAAGAGGCTGCTCATCGCCATCCCGGTCCTCTGGGGAGTCACCTTCACGACCTTCCTCGTGCTCAACATGCTGCCTGGAGACGCTGCCTCGGCTCTTCTCGGCATAAACGCCACCCATGCGGAGATACAGGCGCTCAGCAGGAAGCTCCACCTGAACGAGCCGGTGCTGGTGCGCTACTGGCGCTGGCTCAGCGCTGCCGTCAGGGGCAACCTCGGCACGTCGCTCGCGAGCGGCCAGTCGGTGAGCTCGATCCTCGCCCACCGGCTCCCGGTCACGTTCGAGCTTGTCGCCTATGCGATCGTGATCACCCTCGTCGTCTCCCTCCCCGCCGCCATCCTCGCCGCCAGGCGCCCCGGCGGCGTCTTCGACCGGCTCAGCATGGTCGTCAGCATGAGCGGCCTCTCCATCGCCCAGTTCGTGCTGGCGCTCCTGCTCATCCTCCTCCTCGCCGTCACCTTCCCGATCCTCCCGGCGGCCGGGTGGGTACCGTTTACGCAGAGTGTCGGGGGGAACCTGAAGCACCTGACGCTTCCCGCCCTTACCATCGGCTTCCCCCTGGCCTGCTTCTACACCCGGCTGTTGCGGGCCGATCTGCTCGAGCAGATGCGGAGCGAGGACTACATCGTCACGGCGCGTGCCAAGGGGCTCGGCACATGGCGGATCCTCACCCGCCACGCTCTGCGGAACTCTGTCGTCGGGCTCCTTACGGTCATCGGGCTGAACCTCGCCACCCTGCTCGGATATACCGTGATCGTCGAGGAGATATTCAGCCTGCCTGGCATCGGCCAGGAGCTGCTCACCGCCATCGGCGACCGGGACGCGCCTTTGGTCGAGGGCATCGTGCTCGTCTTTGCTGCCGCCGTCGTGCTCGTCAACCTGGTCACCGACCTCACCTACGGAGTGCTCGACCCGAGGATCCGCCATGGCCGTTCTCCCATCTGAGCCCATCTTGTCGGTCAAGGAGACCGACGAGCTCGCCCCGGCGGCCTTCGAGTCCTACCGTTGGCGCCCGCGGGCCGGCTCGCTCGGCGTGTGGATACCGGGTCTCGTCGTCCTCGCCCTCCTCTTCGCCTGCTTTCTCTGGCCGCTCATATACAAGATCCCCTCGCCGGTAAGGGGGAGCATCCTCGAGTCGAACCTCCCGATCGGCTCGCCCGGGCACATCCTCGGCACCGACACCGTGGGGGACGACATCATGTCGCGCATCCTCTACGGGGGCCGCGTCTCCTTCGAGGTGGCGGCGGCCGTGCAGGCGATCGGCCTCGTCCTCGGGGGCCTTGTCGGGATCTTCGCCGGCTTCGTCGGGGGCGTGCGCGAAGCCTTCGTGATGCGCATCCTCGACGTGCTCATCGCCTTCCCCGCCATCGTCCTCGTCCTCGCGATCGTGGACGGCCTCGGAGCAAGCGAGCTGCATGTCATCTGGGGGCTGTGCGTCTTCTCCGTCCCCGCTTTCGCCCGCGTGTCCCGGGCGGCGACGCTCCGGCTGAGGGAGCAGACCTTCGTCCTTGCCGCCGGCCTCTCGGGGAGCAAGCGCACGCGGATCATCTTCAAGCACGTCGTTCCGAACGTGCTCCCCCAGCTCATCACCTTCGCTCTGCTCGGTTCGGGCGTCGTGATCATCCTCGAGGCGACGCTCAGCTTCTTCGGCTACGGCATCCCGCTGCCCGGCCCGAGCTGGGGCAACATGATCGCCCAGGGCGCCGCCCTCATGTCGGTCTACCCGCGGCTCGTGCTCGTACCGAGCGCGTTTCTCTTCGTGACGGTCGTCGCCCTCAACTCCCTCGGCGACGGGCTGCGGGCGCGCTGGGGGGTGGAGCGATGACGGCTTGGGAGATCGAGCCGTGACCCCGCCCCGACCCCGGCCGGGGAGCCTCTTCGAGGAACGCTTCGCCGTAGCCGGAGAGGGGGATGCTCCGGGGGCCGGCGACGACGCCGGCGACGGCGACGGCGTCTCGAAATCGCAGGACTCCTTGCCGGAGGGCAACGAGACGGCTGAGGTGGCAACGGCCGCCCCGGCGACGCAACCCGCCGCCGAGCCGCAGCCGGCCATCGCCCCGACTCCGCCGGCCATCACACCGGTCCAGCCGGCCATCACACCGGTCCAGCCGGCTCCGGCGCCGCCTGCGAGCGAGGCTTGGCCGGCCACCGTCGCGGCTGCGCCCTCCGTCGTGGCGCAGGACGGTGCGGCCGGCGAGCCCCTTCTCGAGATCGAGGACCTGCACGTCACGTTCCGGCAGCGGCGGCGGAGCACCTATGCAGTCGACGGGCTCTCCTTGCGGGTGGACTCGGGCAGGATCCTCGCCATCATCGGGGAGTCGGGCTCGGGAAAGACCGTCACCGCCAGAGCAGTGATGGGTCTTCTCCCGAAGGGCTCGGCCCGGGTGGCCGGCTCGATCCGCTTCGCCGGGCGCGAGATGCTCGGGGCGAAGGAGCGCCACATGCGCCGCTTCCGCGGCCGGGAGGTCGCCATGGTCTTCCAGAATCCGGAACGCTCGCTCAACCCCACGATGCGCATCGGCACCCAGGTGACCGAGGCGCTGCGCAAGCACCTCCATCTCGGGAGGAGCGAGGCGCACGAGAAATGCGTCGAGCTCTTCCGCCAGGTACGCATGCCCGCTCCCGAGCGTCGTTTCTACGAGTACCCCCACCAGCTCTCCGGCGGGATGCGCCAGAGGGTCATGATCGCCATCGCCCTCGCCTGCGAGCCGAAGCTCCTCATCGCAGACGAGGCGACGACGGCGCTCGACGTCACCACGCAGGCGCAGATAATGGACCTCCTCCTCGAGCTGCAGGAGAGCCTCGGCATGGCGCTCGTCATGATCAGCCACGACCTCGGGCTCGCCGCCTCCTACGCCGAGGACGTGGTGGTCATGTACGCCGGCCGGGCGGTCGAG
>JASHRK010000348.1 GCA_030037405.1 Acidimicrobiales bacterium
GGCCACCTTCGCCGTCTTGGGGGCCGCAGGGCGCAAGGCCGGGCGCGCTCCAGGGGTTGGGGCGGGCTTGGGCGAGTTGGCGACCGGCAGCTCTCTCGTCCTCGACGAGGGCGCTCACCTTCTCCCCGTTCGTCGCCGTCGTCTCGAGCACGACGAGGGCGCGGCTCTCGAGCAGCAGCTTGATGGCGCCCATGGCACGGCCAGCTTCAAGCTCGGCGGTCTCGACGTCGTCGGAGAGGTCGGCCACGACGTGGTAGGGACGCTCGAGGAGCGACTCGAGCTCTCTCACCATGAGCGAGCCGGTATGGGCCGACGCTCGCCAGTGGACCCGCCGCATGCTGTCCCCCGCGCGGTACTCACGTATGCCTCGCTGCTCACCCTGTTCGGCCCGCATCGCCTGCTCCAGTCCCTCGTGTTCGGAGAGAGCGCCATCGACGAGGTGATCGCCTGTGACCGGAGCCGGAGCGATCGTCACCTGCTGGGGGAGGCGGAGGTAACAGGGAGCACTCCACCACACGAGACCGAAGGGCGCCGCGCTCGCCACGTTCACCTCTACCCCTGAGAGGACGCCGCGACGGTCCGCTCGTAGCTCGACTCGGGTGGGGCGTCCCGGGAGCAACATCGTCGTCGTGCCGGCCGGCGCCACAGCTCTCCAGCGGCAGGGCCTCGTGGTGACGACGGTGAGACTGAAGGGCTGGCCGACCCCGGCATCCGCCGGCGCCTCTGTGACCGTGAGCTTCACCCGCCGGAGAGCGAAGCCCGGCCCGGCGAGGCCGACGAGGGCGACCCCGGCTGCGACGGCACCGAGACCCTGTACCCAGCCCGAACCGGAGGCATGTGCCACCGCCTCCCAGGAGAAGAGCAAGAAACATGCCGTGAAGACGGCTCCGAAGGCGTGCTCGGGCCTCGCCCTTCCGCGAGCGGCTCTCCCGCCGTCCCGGCTCACGGCGCTCACGGCCGGGGCGAAGGCACCGCCCCGACGAGGGCGCGGACCGCCTCGGCGCCCTGCTCGACCGAGTTGCCGGCCTCGAGCATCACGAGGCGGTGGCCGAGCACGGGCGGCGCCAAGAGCTTCACGTCTCCTGGCGTCACGTAGTCGCGGCCCTCGATGACGGCGTTGGCTCGAGCGGCCGCGAGAAGGGCGATGGCGGCGCGCGGGCTCGCCCCTAGGCGCACCGAGGCGAGTGACCTTGACGCTCTCACTAGGGCCACCGCATAGTCGGCGACGGGGGCCTGGACGACGACACGGGCGACGGCAGCCTGCGCGTCGGCGAGAGCAGGTGGCGAGGTGGCCGCCTCCAGCTGGGCGAGGTCCTGCTCGGCACCGCGGCGAAGGGCCAGCTCCGCCTCGGTCGCAGCGTCCGGGTAGCCGAGCTTCGTCGCCAGCAAGAAACGGTCCATCTGGCTCTCGACGAGCGGGTACGTGCCCGCCTGCTCGATCGGGTTCTGGGTGGCGAGCACGAGGTGGGGAACAGGAAGAGGCCAGGAGCGGCCGTCCACGCTCACCTGTCTCTCTTCCATCGTCTCGAGCAGGGCCGCCTGGCTTCGGGGAGGGGTGCGGTTGAGCTCGTCGAAGAGCACGACGTGACTGAACACCGGGCCGGGCCGGAATTCCCAGTCCGTCGTGGCCTCGTTGTAGACGCTCACCCCGGTGATGTCGGAGGGGAGGATGTCGGGGTGCCCCTGGATCCTTGCGGCCACCGTGCCTATCGAGGTGGCGACCGCCTTGGCGAGCATCGTCTTGCCGACTCCCGGCACGTCGTCGATGAGGAGATGGCCCCCGGCGAGCACCGCCGTTGTGGCCAGGCGGCAGGCTTCCCCGGCGCCACGCACGACCGAGGTGAGGTTGCTCATGAGAGCCTGGGCGACGGCGGCCGCCTCCGTGATGGTCGCCGCCTCGGTGATGGCGTTCCCGGAGACGGCAGCCGTCTCATCGGGCTTCGCCGGAGTCCCCCGCAGGGTCGTCGTCAGTGCGTCCTCTGGGGGCATGCCGATGGTCTCCTTCTCCCAACGTCGAGGACTGGCGTCCTGATGAGAGTATCGGCGCCCGGCGGCTCGATCTGGAGCGCCCTGTCCGATCGGAGGGCGATCGGGTCCGGGAGGAGGTCAGGACTCGCGCGCAGAGAGCTCCGGGAGGGGGTCAGAAATCGAGCGCCGAGAGCTCTGGGACGGTCCCTCGCGCCCGGGCGACGGCTTCCTGCCACCGCGCGCGATCGAGCCGGCGCCGTGGCTCGACGAAGGTCTTCGGCTTGGAGAGCGAGGCGGCCGTCGGAAGGTCCGGCCAGATGCCGGCGCCGACCCCGGCGAGGAAGGCGGCGCCCCCTGTCGTCGCCTCCGTCACGGCCGAGACGGCGATGCGCCGCCCCGTCGCGTCCGCCAGCGCCTGTACGAAGGTGGCGTTCTCGCTCATGCCGCCGTCCACCGAGAGAGTGGCGATCTCCAGGCCGCTGTCGGCCTCTGCCGCCTCGAGGAGGTCGGCTCCCCGCTGGGCGATGCCCTCGAGCACGGCGCGGACGAGGTGCGCTCGGGTCGTCCCGCGGGTCACTCCGACGATGGTGCCGCGGGCTCCGAAGTCCCATTGCGGCGTCCCGAGCCCGACGAGGGCGGGGACGAAGTAGACGCCGCCGGCGTCGGGCACCGAGGCGGCGAGCTCGTCGGTCTCGGCGGCGCTCGCGACGAGGCCGAGATCGTCGCGCAGCCACTCGACACACGTGCCCGCCGAGAGCATGATCGCCTCGATCCCCCAGGTGAGGCTGCCCGCTTCGCTCCAGGCGACGATGGGGAAGCAGCCTTTGCGACCGCGCCGCTCCAGCGCGGGGCGGTCGGGCCCGAGACAGCAGTCGAGCATCCCACCAGTCCCGAACGTCGCCTTTGCCCTTCCTCGCGACACGCAGCCCTGACCGATGAGCGACGCCTGCTGGTCGCCGGCGATGCCGGTGACGGGAGGGGCGCCCGCGAGGGCGGAGGCGGCACCGAGCACTTCGCAAGAGCTCGCTATGCGGGGCAGCACCCGTGCCGGGATCCTCAGCCGCTCGCAGATCCGCTCGTCGTACGACGTGCCGTCGCTCGCGACGAGCCCCGTCACCCCGGCGTTCGAGTGGTCGGTGGCGTGGATGCCACCCTGCGAGAGCACCCAGGCGATCCATGTGTCGACGGTGCCGTAGCAGAGGTCGCGCTTGCGCTCTGGGTCTGCCATGTCGAGCAACATGGCGAGCTTTGTCGCCGACTGGTTCGGCGCCAGGTGGATGCCTTCCTCACGAAGCAACAGGCAGGTGCCTGCCGTCCGCAGGTCCTGCCACCCGATGCCGGGAGCGACCGGTTCGGAGCTCGCCCGGTCCCAGAGGATCGTGGAAGCACGCTGGTTGGCGATGCCGACGGCGTCGACGGGTCCGGCGGCCGCGAGCACAGCGCTCGCCGTCTGGAGAACGGCACCCGCCATCTCGGCGGCGTCGAACTCGACGAAGCCCTGCGCCGGGTAGGAGGGGAGCACCTCGAGATGCCGGACCTCGCTAAGTGATCCGCCGGAGTCAACCACCGCAGCTCGCACCCCGCTCGTGCCGGCATCGACGACCAGGACGCGACCGTGCGTCTGGCTCATAGCGCCTCGAGCGTCACCGGCGCCCCGAAGGGCGAGGCAAGCCCGAGCTTGCCCGGGTTGAGTATCCCTTTCGGGTCGAGTGCCCTCTTCAGCGACTCGAGGACGCCGAAGCCCTCCCCGAGAGCATCTGGAAGGAAGCCTCCCCGGATGATCCCGATGCCGTGGTGATGGGAGATGGAGCCACGGTGGCGCCGGGCCGCCGCCATCACCGCCTGCCAGGAGGACTTGTAGAAGGCGGTCCTCGCCCGCGCCGGGTCCGGCGCGGCCTCGCCCCGGCCGGCGAAGGTGAAATAGAGGCAGGCTCCTTCCAGGTAGGCGTGCGACACGTGGGCGGAGGCGACGAGGAGCCCCTCGATTGCCGTGAGGGCTTCGATGGCGTCGTCGTAGAGGCCGGCGAGATCGGCCCAGCGAGCCGCCACCTCGATCGTGTCGACGACGATCCCGGCCCGGACGGCGGGGGCCAGAGCCGACACGTCGTTTCTCTCCTCGAGCCAACGGGCGACGAGAG
>JASHRK010000349.1 GCA_030037405.1 Acidimicrobiales bacterium
GGCATGGCGACGTAACGGGTCGGCGGCCACTCGCTCTGCCAGGCGGCCCATCGTGCGGCAACCCCTTCTGTGTCGCCCATCTGACGGAGCGTGCTCGCCCAGGTGACGTGCGCCTCGGCACGGTTGAAGACGATCGGGGCGAGCACGAAGTCGATGGTTCCCGGCTCCGCCGTCTGCCCGAGGGCGAGAGCTTTGGAGTACTGCTCGTCCGCCAGCTCCCACAGGCCGCGGTTACCGAGAGCGATGCCGCAAGCCGTGAGGGCGTTGATCTGCTCGAGCCCGCTCTCGTTCGAGTTCTCGAGCAGCACCACCGCCTTGGCGATGTCGCCGTCCGTCGCAGCCGCATGCGCTGGGTCAGGGCTGCCGATCCCCGCCCGCAGGGCGAGGCCGAGAGCCACCATGACCACGGCCGCGTCCCGCGTGCTCTTCTCGATCAGGGCCTCGATCGTGCTCTGGAGCCTGCTGTCGTGGTCGACCCAGGCGATGACGGCTTCGCCGAAGAGAGCGGCCCGCGTCACCTCGTGCCACTCGCGCAGCTTGGCGAGCGCATGGATCTGGCGTAGCTCCGCGCGCGCGCCTAAGTCGTCCGCCTGGATCCCCTCGACAAGCTGGAACACACGGACTCTGGCACTATCTCTCTCGCTAGACCTGCCAGACGTCGCGAGCATGCACCTATCATTCTCGCGCGCACGGGAAGGGCCGCGAGCCGGCGTGCCGGGTGGGAGGTACGAAGGCACCTGCGGACAGGACGCTTCGGTGCGTAGCATCACGGCATGTCCACGGCTGCGGAGGTCCTCGGTAAGACTCCTCTGTTCTCGATGCTGTCGAGACGGGAGCTGAACAAGCTGGCAGAGGAGGTGCACGAGCGGACGTTCCGTGCCGGGACGGTCCTCACCGAGGAGGAGGAGCTCGGGACGATCTTCACCGTCATCGTGGAGGGCACCGCGACCGTGACGGTCCGTGGCTCTACGGCTCGCACGATCGGATCGGGTGACTTCTTCGGCGAGATGGGTCTGATAGACCGCTCGCCCAGGTCTGCGACTGTGACGGCCGAGACCGATTTGAAATGCCTGATGCTCACCCAGCCCGTGTTTCGCCCGTTCGCCATGGCGCATCCACAGACCATGTGGGCGTTGCTGGAGATGATGGTGAAGAGGGTGCGGGAGGCCGAGGCACGCTGAAGCGCTGCGCCGGTGGAGGGTACCCCGGGTCGGGTGTCGTACCCTAGCGAGCTCTCAGTAGGTCAGTCCCTACTTTCTCTGCTCTCTCCCTGAGAGCCGGGCATCTCAGCCTGTCGGCGATCTCGTTTGCCTCCGCAAGGGCCGCCTCGCCCTCGGCCTCCCGGCCGGCTCCCAACAGGTGGGCAGCCTGGTCGACGAGACCGTGAGCGAGCTGGTACGGATTGCGGGCGTCTCGCAGGGCGGCGACGGCGGTCTCGAAGGACGCGGTGGCGTCGTCGCTCGACCCCTCGCCAGAGCTGGCTGTCGTCCAGGCCCGCAGCAAGAGGCGTTCGGCCCGGAGGATCGGTGGAAGGTGGCCGATCGGGTGGGCGTCGAGCATCGCCAGCAGTTGCTCGAGAGTGCCGGATGCTCCTGTGCTCCGGGCGGCGCGTGCTGCAACCGGCCAAGCCCAACGTCCCGTCTCGTTCCTGATCCCGAACACCTGGGCAGATTCGAGGGCACGCAAGGCATGGCTCAAGGCCAGAGGAGCGTCTCCCTGTGAGAGTGAGACGCACGCCTCGGTCAAGGCCACCTCCGACTGGTCTTGTGGGTCCTCGCTCTCACGCTTCATGGAGAGCGACTCGAGCATGTCCGCAGCCCGCTCGGCATCGCCTCGTAGGCCTGCGAGCCAGCCGCTCACGCTCCGCAACAGCTCGCTGCCGGCCAACTCTCCCTGGAGAGACTCATCGATGATCGTCTGGGCTTCGTCCCAGTTGCCTATCTCCATCAGCGCCACGACCAGGTTCGAGACAGCGATCCCGAGCATGTAGCGCTGCCCGGTGCGCCGGGAGTGCTCAGCTGCGATCCTGGCGGCATCGGCCGCCGCCACCGGGTCGGTCGAGGCGACCACGTCGGAGAGGTTGAGCAACCCGAGCCCGGCGGTGCCTAGCTCGCCGGCCCGCTCCGCCAGCCGTATTCCCTCCCGATAGGCGCCCACTGCCTCGGCGGGGCGGTTCGCACGGTTGTAAGCCGTCCCTCGAGTGATGAAGAGCGTGGCAAGGAGCCCGGCGTCGACGTCGAGCTCCTGACCGAGGATGAGAGCCTCGTTCAAGACCTGCTCGGCTTCTTCGAGATTGCCGCTGAACGCCTCCAGGCCCGCAAGGCGTCGCAGCGACTCGATCGTGTCCCTGTCGGGATCCGGCCGGAGAACCTCGAGGGCGGCTCTCTGCTCGGCGCGAGCGGCATCGAAGCGTCCCGATCTCTGCAAGGCCAAGCCCTTCAACGACTGCACACGGGCGGCACCGCGGCGGTCTCCGACCTCGAGATACCGGGCCCGCGCGGAGTCGGCCTGCGAGACGGCGCCCTCGAAGTCGCCGTAGCTCTGGTTTGCCGCCGAAGCCCTCTCGTAGAGGGAGGCAGCTTGAGCCGAAACGGCGATGTCGGCAGCCTCGGCGTAGCTCGCCTGAGCGCGGTCGAGCGCTCCTGACCGCTCGGCTCGCTCTCCTGCTCGCACGAGGAAGCTTCGTGCCTCGGCCGTGTTCTCCTCGGCGTCGGCATCCTCCGGTGCAGCCGAGAGGGCATCGAGGTAGTGACGGGCGATCACGTCGGCGATCTCCTCGCCGTCGTTGGCGAAGAGCCTTCGCAGGTGGGAGGCGACGGCCAGGTGGCGGGTCTTGCGGTCCCTCTTGGAGAGGGTCTGGTAGGCGACTTGGCGGAGCATCTCCTGGCCGAAGTGGTACGAGCCTCGCTGGGGTGAGAGGGGGTCGGCGAAGATCTCCAGGACGTCTCGCCGCAGCAGCTCCGTCAGGCCCCGCTGGACTTCCTCCTCGGGTCGGTTGGAGATTGCGACGAGAGCCTCTTTGGAAAAGCTCGTTCCGAGCACCGACGCGTCGGCGACGAGCGAGCGCACCTCCGGGGTGAGAGCGTCGAGGCGGGCGGCGAGAAGGGCGTGCAGGCTGTCAGGCACGACGAGGTCGCCGAGGCCTCCCGTCAGCCGGTAGGCACCGTCCTCAGGGACGACGACCCCGCGGTCGATGAGAGACCTGATCGTCTCGACGGCGAAGAGGGGGATGCCCTCTGCGTGGCTCGTGATGGCGTGCCGCGCCTCCAACGGCATACCGGGCACGAGAGAGTCGACGAGGCTGTCGACCGAAGAGTCGTCCAGGGGATCGAGCGACAGCGTCGAGCGGTTGCGCCCGACACCGAAACCTGAGTCGATGCGCTCGAGCCCGGGCCGGGCGAACAAGAGGACGAAGACCGGGACATCTCTCGACCAGTCGACGAGGTGCTCGAAGAACTCGAGCAGCCCCTCGTCGGCGTACTGGGCGTCCTCTACGAGCATGACGACCGGTGCCACCTGGGCCAGCCGCTCGAAGAAGAGGCGCCAGCCGGCGAAGAGCTCCTCTCTGGCCAGAGCCGCTCTCGTCTCTGCCGCGTAGGGCACCCCGAGGAGTCGGGCGAGCCGGATCCCGGCATACTCGCGTTCCTGCTCGTCGCCGACGAAACGCACCATTCCCTCATACAGCTTCGACGACGCCACCTCGGTCGGGTCCTCTTCGGCGATACCGAAGCGCTGCCGCACGATCTCGGCGAGAGCCCAGAAGGCGACGCCCTCTCCGTAGGAGAGACACCGTCCTCTGTGCCAGAGGACTGTGTCTGCCAGCCCGTCCAGGTACTTCTCGAGCTCCCAGCCGAGGCGCGACTTGCCCACGCCTGCAGGGCCGGACACGACAACGAGCCGGGGAGAGCGCCTCTCCACGCAGGCGTGGAAGAGGTCCTTCAGCGTGCGAAGCTCGAGCTCCCTGCCGATGAAGGGTGCCTCGAGGCTGTCCGAGCGCTGGTTGCCCCCCATTCCCGAGAGCACCCGGACAGCTCTGAAGAGGTGCTCGGGCGACTCCTTCCCCTTCAGCTCGTGGGCGCCTGCGTCTTCGAAGGAGATAGCGCTCTGTGAGAGTCGTTTCGTCGCTTCGTCGACGAGCACGAAGCCCGCCTCTGCGACCGACTGGACCCGGGAGGCGGTGTTGACGGCGTCGCCGGCCACCATGCCTTCGCCGCTTGCCCCGATGTTGACCGCGACCTCTCCGGTCACCACGCCCGCCCGGGCCATGAGGCCGGCCGCAGCGACCTCGCTCCCGAGCTCTTGCACGGCAGTCACAAGGTCGAGGGCCGCTCTCACAGCGCGTTCGGTGTCTCCCTCCTTTGCGACAGGCGTCCCCCAGACGGCCATGACCGCGTCGCCGATGAACTTCTCGACGACACCGCCGTAACGGTGGATGACAGTACGGGCGACATCGAAGTAGCAGGAGAGGATTCCCCTCACGTCCTCCGGGTCGCGCGACGCCGACAGCGGCGTGAACCCGACGAGGTCGGCGAAGAGCACCGAGCAGACGCGCCGCTCGGACAGCGGTTGGTCGGGTTGCGCCTGTTGGTGGGACGAGGGAGGAGCCGTAGTCTCCGCCTGCGCTCCTTCTGCGGTCGAGACCGCGGCGCCGCACCTGCCGCAGTAACGCCTTCCCGGTTCGACGCCCTGCCCGCAGGAAGGACAGGCGTTCCTCAGCTGGGCGCCGCAGTCACCGCAGAAGCGGTCGTCGGCAGGGTTCTCAGCTCCGCATCTGGCGCAGCGTGCCATGACCTGCGCATGCTACCCAGTGGCCGATCTCAGCTGCCGGGGATGACCAGATCAAACACGCAGCAGGCGTGCTCGATCATCACCCCTGGGTGTCTCGCCGCCGCTCGAGCGCTTGGCCCACGGCGGCTTGAAACGCTGCCACGAGCTTCTCGCTGTCGAGCAGGAGGCGTCCGGCAGGCAACGCCCCGGAAGAGACCCCTTCCTGCACCCACTCGACGAGGTCCTGGTCCTGAGCTCCCACCTCGTCGTCGAAGGCGATCATCTCCTTCATGAAGTCTTCCGTGGTGTCCCGCCCGAAGTACCGGTCCGTGAAGCCGCGGGAGCGGCCGACGCCGGCGGGAACGGTGACGCTGGCAGCAAGGTTCGGCTGCCCTGGGTTCACGTCGAAGGTGTGGTTGGGCAGGAGCACGAAGTACCCTCCGGCCGAGATGCCTCCCGTGGTGTAGAGCTCGGGCGCACGCTTGCCGAGTGGAGCCTGGTGGCTGAGGAGGCTTCCCTTCTCCGAGAGGACGTATCTCTCCGGGGAGGTGTCCATGACAGAGGCGAAGCCGGGGTGTGCGGTCGGGCAGTGGTAGCACTCGAGGTAGTTCTCGAGCACGATCTTCCAGTCGGCGGCGATCTCGAAGCTCGACCTCCCATGGAACACGAGGTCGCCGAGCTCGAGGCCGATGGATGAGAGCGAGCCCGCGAGATCCTCGAGACCTTCGTCGATCGGCGCCGCGCTCGGGTCGATGGCGACGAAGAGAAGGGGGCCGAACGTGCTGACCCGTGCCGGGAGGAGCGAGAGCTCGCTCTCGTCGAAGGTCTCTTCCCTGTCCGAGCGGGGCGCCTTCTTCAACGTGCCGTCGAGGTCGTAGGTCCAGGCGTGGTAAGGACACTGCAGCCGACGGCAGTCTCCGTCACCGCGCATCACGACGGTCCCTCGGTGCCTGCAGACGTTTACGTGGGCCCTCAGCGTGCCTTCCAGGTCTCGCACGACCACGACCGGTACGACACCGCAGTGCCCCGCCAGGTAGCTGCCGGGTCGGGCGACTTTCTCAGCTGGGCCGAAGTACTGCCACGAGCCCTTCACCAGCTCGGCCTCCTCGTTCGCACGAACAGGGTCCGAGTACTGGGCAAAGGGCAGCTTCGACAGGTCTTGTTCCTCGTCTAGGAGCCTTGACACGCCTGCGCCTCCTTGTTTCGCTCGCTGCACCAAGCCTCTCACTTCTCCCACTGCCCTCGCACGGGCGGCTTTGGCGGCGGTGGTACCGTCTCTTCGAGCCCAGAGGCTCTGGCTCAGACGGAGATGAGCAAGGAGTCGGACTGGCGGTGAACCGGTGGAAAGCTGTGGTGGCGGTGCTCGCGCTTGCCTGGTTCGGGGCAGCGGCACCTGCCGGGGCGACACAGATGACCGTTGCCGGTGGCTCTTCGTGGCGAGTGGAGCCGACGGTGACCAGCCCTGCAAGATACGACGTCGCACTTAGCGGAGTGTCCTGCGTTTCCACCACCTATTGCGTAGCAGTGGGTTACAGCGCAGGCGACAGCTTCTCAGTGTCGGAGACCTGGGACGGCCGGAGCTGGGGGGACATAAGCCAGGTCGACACCGGCGCCGGAACAGGTCTGGCCGCTATAGCCTGCCCGGGTGCCGACGACTGCTTCGCCGTCGGGAGCACGATCGAGCACCTTGCTCAGGGTCACTGGAGCACGCAAGCTGCTCCCTCGCAGGGGACCGGGAGCGAGCTGAGCGACGTGGCCTGCGCCGGCCGCTCCTTTTGCGTCGCCGTCGGGTACGCCTATCACGGCACCCAGCCGTACGCGGTCATAGACAGCTGGAACGGGCGGGTCTGGAGTGCCGAGCCCGCCGCCAAGGTGGCGGGAGCCATGCTGCTCGCTGTTGCCTGTCCCTCGACGGACACGTGCGTTGCCGACGGGTCGCACGTCGTTGGACATGGGTCGAAACCGCTCACCGAGCGTTGGACCGGCCAGAGCTGGAAGGCGGCGTTCCCTCCAGCGGTCACCTCGGGCAAAGAGGACGAGCTCACCGGGATCGCCTGCCCGGGCGTACATGCTTGCGAAGCGGTCGGTACCTGGTCGCCCGGAAGCTCGGCGCAGGGCGTCCACCCTCTCGTCGATCGCTACGCGGGTGGGCGGTGGCAGCGCATGGAGGTGCCGGTACCCTCAGGTGAGGCGGTCAGCCTGGCGGGACTCACCTCGGTCAGCTGCCCGAGCGCGACCGACTGCTACGCCGTCGGCAGTTACGGCCCCAACGGGGACTACAAGATCCTGGCTGAGCACTGGAACGGAAAGGCGTGGACCTTCCAGAGCGTCACCAACGTCGGGGACGCATCCGAGCTCTCGGCAGTCTCATGCGTTCGCAACCGCTGCCGGGCCGTCGGCGACAGCCTGTCCTCACAGCACGTCTACTCGTCTCTCGCCGAGGTCAACTGACGCCCCAGCCCCTTGGTGCGAACGACGGGCGGGCCGTGCGTGGCGGAGCAGGCGGTGGCGGAGCAGGCGGCGGCCGGGGAGGTGTATCGGCGGAGGAGGTGGGATTTGAACCCACGGACCCTTGCAGGTCACACGATTTCCAATCGTGCCGATTCGGCCGCTCTCGCACTCCTCCGGACCGTTGCCAAGGTACTCTGTCGCTCTGGCGCCACCGAGCGCAGTGGCCGGGTTCTGCGCAATTCGCCGTCGTGAACCGAGTCAGGGCCGGAAGGCAGCAGCTCTCAGCGATCGAGTGGATGTGCCGCAGGGGACCTGGCTGCTGCGCTTGGCGGCGCCGGCTCGGGGCGTTACGCTCGATGCGGCTACACGGCTGCGAGCGTTCTCCTAATGTCGGTCATCGTGGCCGACGCGTTCCCGGAAGGTTCCTCGAGGCAGACCGCTGCCGCGGGCGGCGCCGGCCCGTACCAGGCGCTCTACCGGCGTTATCGGCCGCAGTGCTTCGGAGAGGTGCGTGGGCAGCCTCTCGTCGCGGAGACCCTGCGCAACGCGATCCGCGAGGGCAAGATCGTTCACGCCTACCTGTTCTCGGGTCCGCGAGGCACGGGAAAGACCTCGATGGCGAGAATCCTCGCAAAGGCGCTCAACTGCTCCAGCCTCGAGGACGGAGAGCCGTGCGGTCGCTGCGTGTCCTGTCTCGACATCGCACAGGGCCTCTCTCTCGACGTCCACGAGCTCGACGCCGCCTCGAACAACGGGGTGGAGGCCATGCGGGACCTCGTCGCCAGAGCGTCGCTCAGCAGCCCGGGAAGGCACAAGGTGTACATCGTGGACGAGGTCCACATGCTCTCGACGGCCGCATCCAACGCCCTTCTCAAGACCCTCGAGGAACCTCCTGAGCACGTCGTGTTCGTGCTCGCCACGACCGATCCGCAGAAGGTGCTGCCGACCATCCGGAGCCGGACCCAGCATTTCGAGTTCCATCTTCTCGACGCAGACGTGCTCGAACGATTGCTCGCCGACGTCGCCGCCGACGCCAACCTCGAGCTCCCGCCCGACGGAATCGAGTGGGCGGTGCGCCGCGGGCGAGGCTCGGCACGGGACGCGCTCTCGGTACTCGACCAGGTCGTCGTCTCCGGCGTGGCCCGGGACGATGATCGCTTCCTCGCAGCCCTCATCGGCGCCATCGCGGAGCAGGATCCTCGTGCGGCGCTCGAAGCCGTCGGGGCGGCGGTCTCGGCCGGGCTCGATGCCCACCGGCTGGGGGGAGCGCTCGTCGAGACGCTGAGGGAGCAGTTTCTTGCCAGTGTGGCTCGGCGGGCGGTCCGTCCCGAGGCCGACGTGCTTGCAGCCGACGGCCGGCCGCTGCTCTCACCTGCTCGGTCCGTGCGGGCACTCGAGCTCGTCGGCAAGGCTCTCGTCGACATGCGTGACGCGGTCGATCCGAGGACCACGCTCGAAGTAGCCATAGTCAGGTTGAGCAGCCCTGAGGTCGACGACTCGACCGCGGCTCTCGTCGATCGGTTCGAGCGGCTCGAGGCGAGGGTCGCCGAGCTCGAGAGGGCTGGTGCCGGCTCCCCAGGCTCTGCTCGGGGAGGCATGGACGAACCCTCGGTGATCACGCCGCCTGCCGAGGCAGGCGTGCCCGGTGCCGCCAAGCCTGCCCTTGGTGCTTACAGCGCCGAGGCACGGGGGCGCCGCGCCGAGTCCGTGCCCCCACCGCTCCCGCCGGCGGAACCTGCCAAGCCCGTGACGCAACCGAGCCCCGCCTCTCCGTTGCCGCTGCCCACCCGTGACGACGTCGTCACGGCGTGGGCGGACAGCATCCTGCCGTCGCTCAAGCCCCGAGCCAAGGCGCTTTACGCGATCGGGAGATGGACAGCCGTCGAGGGGATCGAGGCCGTCTTCGCGCTACCGAACGCGGCTCACGTCGATCATGCCGAGGTGCTCAGAGACGACGTCGCCACAGCCCTGAGCAGCCACTTCGGGATGAGGATGACTCTCCGGCTCGTGGTCGACAGCGAGCAGCACGCGGAGACCACCTCGGGCGAAGCCGAGCCGCCTGGCGACGAGGCACCTCACGGGTCCGAGGGGCGGAGGGATGCCGCCGACGGGCCGAGTGACACGGTCACGTGGGCAGAGAGCCGGGTAAGGGAAGCTTTTCCGGGTGTCGAGGAGGTACGCGGGTGACAGCTGAAGAAGGCGACACGAACGACGAAGAGGGCGCGAGCTTGGGCTCCGGTGGACCGCAGACGGGACCGCTTGCCGGCTTGGGCGGTCTCATCGACGAAGCGCGATACCAGATCGAGCGAGCCTCCTACGAGGCGGCTCACCGCACAGTCATCGGTCGCTCGGGCGGTGGGTCGGTCGAGGTGCAGATGAGCGGAAACCTGGATGTCCTCTCGGTGAAGATCGCAAGGGAGGTCGTCGACCCGGGCGACGTCGCCCTCCTCGAGGACCTGGTTCTTGCTGCACTTCGCGATGCGCTCACCCAGGCAGTGGATGCGAAGGAGGCTGCCGTGTCGTCGGTGATGCCGGCAGGTCTGGACATCGGCGCCATGATGAGCGGCCTCTTCGGCGGTGCTGACGGCGGTGACGACCCGCTCGCCGCCCTCGGCTCGATCGGAGCCCTGCCCGATCTGGACCGGTTGTTCGGCGGCCTGTTCGGCATCGGCACAGGGGACGAGGTCGACTCCGAGGAGGAGGAGGAGGAGGAGGGCACCTTCAGTGACGAGGGGAGCTCCGGGAGCGACAGCTCTTCCGGGGACGGCGGTGACGGGGGCGACTTCGGGGCTCGGCCCACCGGCAGCTGATCGATGCTTGCCGGTCCGATCCAGGAGCTCGTCGACGAACTGGGGCGCCTGCCCGGGGTTGGCCCAAAATCGGCCCAGCGGATTGCCTTCCACCTGCTGGAAGCACCCAAGGATGAAGCCTTGCGCCTCGCCGCATCGATCGCGAAGGTGAAGGAGCAGATTCGCCTGTGCTCGCGATGCTTCAACGTTGCAGAGACCGAGATCTGCTCCATCTGCGCCGATCCGAGGCGGGACCCTGCGGTCATCTGTGTCGTAGAGGATCCGCGAGACATCGTCTCGGTCGAGAAGACGCGAGAGTTCCACGGCACCTATCACGTTCTCGGAGGGGCCTTGAACCCGATCGACGGCGTCGGACCGGAGCAGCTCCGCGTGAGGGATCTGCTGAACCGTCTCGGGAACGACCACGACCACAAGATCGCCGAGATCATCCTGTGCACCAACCCGAACCTGGAGGGGGAGGCCACTGCCATGTACCTAGCACGCCTGCTGTCGCCCCTCGGGCTGCGTGTCACTCGCATCGCGAGCGGTCTCCCCGTCGGCGGGGACCTCGAGTATGCGGACGAGCTCACGCTCGGGCGTGCTCTTGCCGGGCGTCACGAGATGGCCGGTTGACCTGGACGGGCTTGCCAAGGCGTCGCGCCCCCCTTGCTGCCCCGAGCAGGTTTCCTCCTCTCTGTCGCCTATTCTCTAGGGGGTGAGCCTCGAGCAGGTGGAGACCACCGACGGTCTTGTGCTGCGGATGAGCCCCACTCCAGAGGAGTGGCAGCGAGTTCGCGTGCGCCTCGTCGTCGCTGCCGTGGTCTCTGTCGTGCTCGGAGTGGGCGTCTCGTTGCTCGAGCTCGGAGCGGGCGTGCAGCTGATCGCGTTCGAGCTTCTTCCCGCCGTGATGGGCCTGGTGTACGCGAGCCGGTTCATCCGGACCTTCCAGAACGCCCGGCCTACTGCTTTCGTGGCCACCGACCACTCACTGCGGCTCGAACGGCTCGACGGTTCCCGTACTCAGGACGTCGATCTTTCCGGTATCAGCTCGATACGCATCGGTCCCGACGGGTTCGGGGTGCCCCTGCGTTGGTTCAAGGAGCAAAGGCGCGGGCTTGTTCTCCTCCAGTTCCGTGGTACCCGTCAAGGCGTCGCCATCCCTTCCCAGCTCGCCTCCCACCCGGTCACCCACCGGCTCCTCGGCCGCATCCTCGCCGCCAGCCGCGCTGTTGGTCCTGTGCGGATCCTCGGGCCGGCGGCGACGGTGGGTGAGATCGAGTCGTTCGCGAGGTCGGTTGCGGCCGTACCAGCCGCCGGAGGGATACCGCCGATCACCGTTCCGGCAGGTTGGTACCCGGACCCGTCGGGGACGGCGCCGCTCCGATGGTGGGACGGCCGGGCCTGGACCGGTCACACGCGCGAGACGCCGATCGGGCAATAGGACCCGAGGAGGACCCGAGGCGCCGAGCGCGCATCGTCAAGCCGTCCTCACCCCATCGTCGAGGCGTCGTGACCCGACGCGGCGTCAGTCCAGGGTGCGGAGCAGAGCGGCGTCGCCTTGGCCGCCGCCACCGCACAGCGCCACGGCGGCCGCTCCCCCACCTCGGCGCCGGAGCTCGTAGAGGGCGGTGAGGGCAAGGCGGGCGCCCGACATGCCTACGGGATGACCGAGCGCGATCGCTCCTCCGTTCACGTTCGTCACGTCGCCCGAGATCCCGAGGTCGTCCATCGAGGCAATGGCGACGGCGGCGAAGGCCTCGTTGATCTCGAAAAGGTCGATCGCCGTGAGCGGTGTCCCCGAGTGTTCGAGAGCGGCGCGGACAGCTCTCGAGGGCTGGGTCAAAAGTGACGCGTCCGGGCCGGCGACCTGACCGTAAGCGAAGATCTCGCCGAGCGGCGTCACCCCGAGCTGCTCGGCTTTCGCGCTCGACGTGACGACGAGGGCGGCGGCGCCGTCCGAGATCTGGCTGGCGTTGCCTGCCGTGATAGCTCCGTCTGGCTCGAATGCCCCCTTCAGCTTTGCGAGTGCCTCGACTGTCGTGTCGGGGCGCACCCCTTCGTCCATGTCGACGACGATCGGTTCGCCCTTGCGTTGCGGAACGGCGACCGGCGTGGTCTCGTCGAGAAGACGCCCCTCTTTGACAGCTGCCGCTGCTCTCTCGTGGGAAGTGGCCGCGAAAGCGTCCTGGCGGTCGCGGGGGATCCCGGCAGCCCGGCTGTAGCGCTCGGTGCCAGCACCCATGGCGACGCCGTCGAAGGCACAGTGAAGTCCGTCGTACATCATCGAGTCGACGACCTTCTGGTCGCCAGCCCGGTAACCGGCTCTCGCGCCGGGCAGCAGGTAGGGAGCGTTCGTCATCGACTCCATCCCGCCGGCCACCACTATCTCGGCCTCGCCGGCGTTGATGACCAGCTCTGCAAGGTGAAGGGCGTTCAGCCCTGAGAGGCAGACCTTGTTGACGGTGGTGGCGGGCACTGACATCGGGATGCCGGCACGAACGGCTGCCTGCCTGGCCGTTATCTGTCCCTGCCCGGCTTGGAGGACATGGCCCATGAAGACGTAGTCGACGGCCGTCGGGTCGGTGACGGCGCGCTCCAGGGCCGCTCTGATGGCGATCCCGCCGAGCTCCGTGGCACTCAGCGTGGCGAAGGCGCCCGAGAGCTTGCCTATGGGGGTCCGCGCCCCTGCGACGATCACCGCCGGCATGATCACGTCCTTTCCCGTTGCGCTATGTGTGAATCGATCCTAACAGTGCCACTTTCCCCTTGAAAACGTGGGCCAACCTCGAACTACAGTGACCTCGGAGGCGGGTGGACGCGGATGAGGACGGGATGAGTGCCTGAGCGGTCTGGCTCTACGGGCAGCCTCGTTCTGACGGCGGTCCTGACGCTCGCTCTTCTCGGTCTGCTCGGCGCCGCCGGATCCGCTGCCCCCGCCGCCTCCGCCGCAGCGCTGGCGCGTGTCTCGCCCCGTCTGACTTGGGTGAACAGCCTCGACCCATCAGGCAAGGGTGCCCTCGAGTCGGTGTCGTGCGTCTCGGCGAGCTTCTGTGTCGCCGTGGACGCGGACGGCAACGAGGTCACCTGGGACGGCACCGACTTCGTCGCCGGCGTCCGCATCGCTACCGCACGAGGGGCGGCCACGGACGCCCTGTCTTGTCCAACGACCAGTTATTGCCTGGCTGGCAACTCCGCCGGCGGGACCGAGACCTTTAACGGCTCTTCCTGGTCGAGAGGGAAGGTCCCCTTTGCCACCGGGGTCGGCGTGACGGCTGTCGGCTGCGCTTCGCGCCGCCTTTGCGTGGCGACAGATGCGACCGGTGGCCTCCGCGGATGGAACGGATCGAAGTGGACGAGCGGCGGCTCGCTCCAGCAGGCAGGCACCTCGCGAGTCCAGTCCGCCGTGAGCTGCGCCGGGGGGAAGCTGTGCGTTGCCTACGACTCGTCCGGCTTCGCGGCCTCTTTCGACGGATCGTCCTTCACCCCTGTCGCCGAGCCCTTTGCTTCCGGGGCCGAGCTCGAGGGCGTTGGCTGCATCTCGGCGACACTCTGCCTGGCGGTCGCGACGGGAGGGATGGCGACCTTCAACGGTTCGGGGTGGTCGGTGCCCGACTCGGGCCCGAGCACAGAGCTCGACTTCGGTGAGCTGTTCTGCCAAAAGGCGTCGAGCTGCGAGGCGTTCAGCTCCGGCGCCGGGGGATCGGGCACCTTTCAGTCCTTCGACGGCTCCTGGTCGGCGGGGATGGCTGTCGAGGACGTGAGCGGCATCACTGGC
>JASHRK010000350.1 GCA_030037405.1 Acidimicrobiales bacterium
AGACTTCGTGTTGATCCGCAACACGTGCTTGCGCCCGTTGCGCTTCACGGCCACGATGCGCGTCACGCCGTGGGCGTCGAGCACCTTGCGCCCGATCGCCTCTTCCTCGACCAATCGCCCGATCGGGACAAGGCCCTCGGGCGTAGAGACGAGCGCTTCGTAGGGCTGGCACGCCGAGGCCTGCTGAGGCACGCCGCGCACGCCGATGTTGAACCAGACGGGGGAGTTGAAGGCCGCCTTCTGCTCGACGATGAGGTGCTTCAGCTCGTCGCTGAAGGTGCGGGCCTCGTCCGCGTCGACGAAATAGCCGTCCTTCAGCCCCCAGGTCGTGATCGTGTCGACGACGCGGTCGACCACCTGGCGAAGCGAGGACTCCCGCTCGGGCGTGCCGAGCGTGCCCCGGAAGTACTTCTGGGCGAGGATGTTCGTGGCGTTCATCGACCACGACGCAGGCACCTCGACGTCCCGCTGCTCGAAGGCTACGGCACCCGTGCGGAAGTCGGTGATGCGCGAGTCCCGCCTCTCCCAGGCGATCTGGTCGTAGGGGTCACGACCTTCCTCGGTGAAGTACCGCCGGATGCCGATCCCGAGACGCTCTCCAGCTACGGCCATTGTCGTCTTCCCTTCTAGAAGATGATGCTAACCACAAGATCTTGTGGTACCTGTCATCCCAGCCACCAGATAGGCGGCTAATTACAGCACCGTAACTACTCACGTGTCAATGGGCGACGCCTCGAGTCGCCCCTGGTCAGAAGGTGCTCGCGAAGATTTGCGCGAACGGCTACCGTTGCGAGCCCGATGGGCGTAGTGATGGCTGTCGACGCCGGGACCACAGGCGTTCGCTCCCTGGCCGTCGACGAGTCGGGACGAGTCGTTGCGATCTCCTACCGGGACCTGACTCAGCATTTCCCCCGGCCGGGATGGGTCGAGCACGACGCCGGTGAGATCGCCGAGCTCGTCGAGGAGACTCTCGTCGAGCTTGTAACGAAGCTCGACGAAGTGGGGCACACGACCATCGCCGCCGTCGGCATCGCGAACCAGCGGGAGACCGCCGTGGCATGGGACCGGAGCACCGGAGCTCCCCTCTGCCGTGCCATCGTCTGGCAGGATCGACGTACGGCAGGACGGTGCCGCGACCTCGAGAACGCCGGTCACCTGCCCGCCGTCCGCCTCGAGACCGGGCTCGTCCTCGACAGCTACTTCTCCGCCACCAAGTGGGAGTGGATGCTCCGTCACGGCGGCGTCGAGCCCGGACCGAACCTGGCCCTCGGAACGGTCGACGACTGGGTGTGCTGGAAGCTCACGGGTCGCCATGCGACCGACGTCACGAACGCTTCCCGCACCCTCTGCTACAGCATCGTCGAGCAGGCATGGTCAACCGGGCTGTGCGAGCTGTTCGGGATCGACTCCGGTTGCCTCGCCGAGGTGGTGCCTACCTCTCAGGTCGTGGCCACCATCTCGCCCGAGGTCGCCGGCGGCCGGCTGGCCGGCGTGCCCCTCTCCGCTCTCGCCGGCGACCAGCAGGCCGCTTTGTTCGGGCAGCAGTGCGTCGCTCCGGGGCTGGCGAAGGTGACCTATGGGACGGGGAGTTTCTTGCTGATGAACCTCGGAGCAGCCCTGCCGGCACCCGTTGACGGGCTTCTCACGACGGTCGCCTGGCAGCTCGGGGAAGCCCCCTCCGATCTCGCCTACGCCCTCGAGGGCTCCATCTTCTCCTCCGGCGCCACGATCCAGTGGCTGAGAGACGGCCTCGGTATCGTCGGCTCGGCGGCCGAGATCGGGCCGCTCGCATCAAGCGTGCCCACGAGCGAGGGGCTCTTCCTCGTCCCTGCCTTCACCGGTCTCGGGAGCCCCTGGTGGGACCCGCACGCTCGCGGGACGGTCGTCGGTGTCACGAGAGGTGCGGGCCGCGCCCAGCTCGCACGAGCCGCCGTCGAGGCGATGGCGTACCAGACGCGAGACGTCATCGACGCCATGTCCTCGAGCGCAGGCGTGGCGCTCTCGGAGCTGCGGGCCGACGGGGGCGCTGCGGTGATGGACCTTCTCTTGCAGATACAGGCAGATCAGTGCCAGGTGCCGGTCGTGCGTCCGACCACGACGGAAGTGACCGGCCTCGGGGCCGCCTTCCTCGCAGGGCTGGCGAAGGGGGTTTGGACGGCGGGAGAGATCAGGGGACTCGTGCGGGAGGAGGCGCGTTTCTTGCCTGCTGTGTCGCGGGCTCGGGCCGACGCCGATCACGCGGCGTGGCTGCGAGCGCTCGAGAGAAGCCGGGATTGGGCAAGCGACGCCTGACAGGGCTCTGCTGCACCGCCCAAAGCGATGACGGTTGACCCGTAACTACCAGGACCAGTAGCTTGTCCCGGTTGCCGCTGAGCGCGACGGCGTCGAGTACCACTCAACTGGGGAGCCGTTTTGGCTATGAGGAGGAGATCGTCCGCAGCGGCGGTGACTTCACTGTGCGCTGCATTCCTGCTGGGCACGGTGATCGCGGCCGTCCCGCCGTCCAAGGGAACGATCCCGCCGCCTACAGCTGCAAACGGAGGGCATACGCCGCGGGTGACGGCCACCGGCGGCATCCCGCGGCCCCCCTGGTGGCGCGGGACCTGTGACGGCTCCAGCACCGGGGCCTTCCCGGGCTCCTATCCCCTCGGTGCCTCCTGGGCCGGGCTCGTCGCCTGTGGTCCGGGCAGCAACCAGGACCCGCCGGGCGGGGAGCAGGCAGCCGTGAGCTTCTTCAAAGGGGCTTGGGGGGAGTACGAGTGGCAGTGCGTCGAGCTCTCGATGCGCTGGATGTACCTGGCCTGGGGCGTGCCCCCCTATCCGGCAGACGGGGACGACATCGTCGACAACTACGCCAGGTACAACCCGAACGGGCCCAAGCTCACTGTCGTAAGAAACGGCACTCCGCGCGAGCCACCGCTTCCGGGCGACGTGCTCGAGCTGACCGACGGTGACTCTTACGGGCACACCGAGGTGGTGACGGGCTCGTTCGTGAACAGCCGGGGCAACGGCACGATCGAGGCGATCACGCAGAATCTGAACGCGCCGAGCGATGGCTGGTACCAGCTCTCGGTCAAGAACTGGGTCGTCCGCGGCGGCTTCGGCGAGGTGGTCGACTGGCTCCACAACCCCGACTGGTCGCTCGAGGAGCCGCTCGTCTCGAAGCTCAGTGCGACAGGAGACCTCTTTCTCAAGGTGGACGAGCTGAAGGGGCGCTGGGCGCCGCTCGCGGCCGGAGTCGTCGAGGCGGAGGTCGTCGGAGGCGGAGGCATCGACCCGCAGCCACTCGTCGCCGTACTCACGAAGGCCGGCCACCTCGAGGTCGGCGAGGACCTTCCCGGAGCGAGCCTCCGCACCATCGCTACCGGAGTGACGCAGATCGCAGCCTCCTCGAGCGAAGGACGTTCAGGAGCGGTCACTGTTGGCTGGCTCACGGCGCGCCACGACTTCTACTTGCTCGCAGGCAACCTCGAGGCTCGCCCGAGGCTGGAGGCGACTCACGTGGCCTCGATCGCCGTTGCCTCCGACGCGCCGGCGCACTACCCCGTGGTTGGCTACGTCTCGACGAGGCGGCTTGCATACCTGCGGCGCGGGAGGGGACGCTTCGTGAGGATCGCGTCCGGGGTGAGATCTCTCGTGCTCGCAGACGCCGGGTCCGCCGGGAGCCTCGCCGTACAGGGTTACCTGACGACGGCGGGGGCCGCCTACGACCGGCAGGGTTGGACGTCGAGCTTCCAGGAGATCGCACCTCCGGCGAGGCATGACACGATCAGAGACCTCGCCGTCGCGACCGTCGGGCCGAGCGCGACACCCCTCGTCGCAGACGTGACCTCGTCAGGTGAGGCCTACGCGGAGCTCGGCTCGGCCCGCTTCGTCCCCGAGCACGACCACGCCGTCGCCGTGGCGGTGGCGTCGACGGGCACCACGAACGCCTTCCCGATCCTTGCCGTCAGGACCTCCCGGCGCCTCTGGTTGGTGAAGGACGGCACCCTTTCGACGCCCTTTGTCTCCGAGGGGCCGTCGGCGTCCCTCGGTCTCGGGGCACTCGACGTTCCTTAGTCTCAGAGCTTGGACAGCGCCTTCCTGAGCGACCTCACGCCCTGGGCGATCCTCTGCTCGTTCTCGATCAGGGCGAAACGTACGTAGCCGTCCCCCCCGGGCCCGAAGCCCACTCCCGGGGAGGTCGCCACCTTGCCCTCGGACACGAGCAACTTCGAGAAGTCGAGCGATCCCATGTCGCGGTAGGCCTCCGGGATGCGTGCCCACACGAACATCGTGCCTTTAGGTCTCGCGACGTGCCATCCGATACGCGTGAGGCCGTCACACAACACGTCACGGCGAGCTTGATAGGTCTCGTTCACGACCTTGGGGTAGTCGGGAGTCTCGTTCATGGCGACGATGGCGGCGATCTGGATCGGCTGGAAGGTGCCGTAGTCGAGGTAGCTCTTGAGCTTGGTGAGCGCTTGGACCAGCTCGGCGTTGCCGACGAGGAAGGCAACTCGCCAGCCCGCCATCGAGAACGACTTCGTCAGCGTGTAGAGCTCGACGGCGACGTCCTTCGCCCCCGGCACCTCGAGTATCGAGGGAGGCCTGTACCCGTCGAAGGCGGTCTCGGCGTAGGCGAAATCGTGCACGAGGACCACCCCGTGCTCGCGGGCCCAGCCGACGAGGCGGGTCATGGCGGCGAGGTCGATACAGGCGGTCGTCGGATTGTGAGGGAAAGACACGATGGCGACACGCGGCTTCGGCCATGCGGACTCCCACGCCTCGGCCAAGTTGCCGAGGAGCGTCTCGCCCGCTTGCGCCTCGTCCGAGCCGAGCTCCTCGAGGCGAACCATGCGCACGTCGGCACCGGCGAAGAGCGGGGCGTAGAGGTGGATGGGGTACGACGGCGAGGGCACGAGAGCCGTGTCACCCGGGCCCACCAGCACCCACATGAGATGCGAGAGCCCCTCCTTGGCGCCGATCGTGCTCACGACCTCGCTCTCGGGATCAATCTCTACGCCGAAACGGCGCAGATACAGATCGGCGATCGCCTGCCGCAGCTTGGGGATGCCGCGGCTCGCCGAATAGCGGTGGTTACGAGGGTTCCTGGCGGCTTCGGCAAGTTTCTCGACGGCGACGGATGGAGAGGGGATGTCCGGGTTGCCGAAACCGAGATCGATCACGTCCTCGCCGGCACGGCGTGCCGCGAGCTTCAGCGCGTCTATCTCGGCAAAGACGTACGGGGGCAACCCAGTTACGCGTCGGAGCTCCATCGCCGCAGGTTAGTCGCCGCCTGACCCCGCTCCGGGGCGGTCCTCAGCAGCCTGTGTTGACGGCTCGATCCTGTGTCGACAGCTCGATCCCCGCCAGGGCAGCCGCCTGGGCCACGGTCTCGAGCGACGAAGGCCATCCCCAGACCACCCACGAGCAGCCGGCGCCACGCAGAGCCTGCAACTTGCGGGACGCCGCGACGGCGTCGCGAGGAAGCGGCCCGGCCCACGTGACCGAGACTTCGGCGCCGACCAGCTCGACCGTCTCGGAGACACGCTCCGGGGGGGTCGACCAGAGGTTGATGGCGGCTCCTGTCTCTTTTGCGACTTCGTGCAGGACCGGGTCCTTGGAGCCGACCCAGCAGTCGATCTCCGCCCGGCGAAGGCGTGCGATCATCTGCGCGAGGCCTTCGATGCGATCCCGCCGTCCGGCGAGCGCCATCCCGTTGCGCAACGCTTCGGGGTCGCTGGCGGCGTCCCCGATGCCGAGACCTGCGACGACCCGGTCTCCGGCGATCGCCTTCAGGCTCTCGAACGAGGCCGCCAGGACCTCGTCGGGCAGCGCTCCGACGCGGGCGACGAGGCTCCCGACGCAAAGGCTCGAAGTGCGTGCCGCCACGGCTGCCAGCACGGGGAAGAGGGACAGGGAGGGTCTCTCGGGATGCCGGAGAGGCCACAGATGGTCGAAGGAGAAGACGCCGTGGACTCTCGTCGCCTCGGCCTGCTCGGCGAAGTCGAGAAGGCGGGAGGCATCCTCGGAGAAGGTGGGCAGGGTGACGCCCAGGCGCATTCCGGCAGTCCCGCTATGCGCCCTCGGGCGATCCGGCGGCCTGGCGCGCGAGGACGGCGGCGCCGATCGCGCCCGCCCTTTCCCCGAGGCATGCCGGAACTATCTCGATCGCGGGCCGCAGCTTCCCACCTTCCACCTGCGGCTCGAAAGCTCTCCGGACGTAGTCGAGGAGGGCGTCCCCGGCTCCGACAAGCCCTCCCCCGACGACCACGAGGTGGGGGTCGAGGATGTTGACAAGGTTGGCGACCCCGAGCGCGACCCACGAGGCGAACTCCTCGACGATGGACGCCGCCTCGTCGTCACCCTCTCTGAGAGCCTCCATGACCTGCTCACCCCGGACGTCGTCGGGATCACCGCCTGCAAGCGCCACGATCCGCGCGGCTTTCCCCGCCAGCGCCGCGTCCCGGGCGATGCGCCCGAGCCCCGAGCCCGACGCGTATCGTTCCCAGCACCCTCTCCGGCCACAGCCGCACGGCGGGCCCTGCGGGTCGACGACGAAGTGGCCGATCTCGCCGGCAAAGTTCGCCGCGCCGCGAAGCAACCGTCCCCCTGCCACGATCCCGCCGCCGATCCCGGTCCCGATCATGACGAAGAGCACGTCTGACCTTCCCGTCCCAGCGCCAAAGGCGCACTCGCCCGCGGCCGCACAGGTGGCGTCGTTGTCGACCTGGACGACGGGGACCGGCGGAGGGATCCGCTCTGCCAGCCGTTCTGCCAGCCCGGCCCGGACGTCGGTCCCGTTCGTGCCGAGAAGGTTCGGGGCGAACTCGAGCCGCCCGCTCATGTCCACGAGACCGGGTACCCCGACCCCTACAGGGGGGATGTCAGGTCGTTCCTGGTCCTGTCGCCCGTGCGCCTCCGTGGCTGTGTCGGCGAGCGCCACGTAGAGCTCTGCCAAGTCGTCGAGCAGGACCTTCGGAGCGTCAACGGTCGGCCGACGCTCCTCTGCGACGACCGTGCCGTCGCTTGTGACGGCGACGCCAAGGATCTTCGTTCCGCCGACGTCGAGGCCGACGCTTAGCACCCTCCGGACTCGACCCGGGTCTTGAAGTCGCGAATGGCGGCGTGGAGGATGTTGCCTTCCGCCCTTCGCTTGATGAACCCGGGCAACGGCACACGCAGCTCGGCGACGAGCTGGTAGGTGATCTCGGTACGGCCGTCACTAGCCTCGCGGAAGCGGTAGTACCCGTCGAGGCGGTTGGTGATGTCGCCGTCTCGCTGTACCCAGGCGAACTCCGCCGGTGCGTTCGAGTAGTCGTAGGCGAGCGTGTAGCTCGTCGAGCGCCCGAAGGCTGCGGCCCGGAAGGCTGCCAGGATGGGCCGTCCCTGCTCGTCGCGCTCGAGCACGTCGACGCGTTTCAGGTCGGGCACCCACTCAGGGTAAGACTCGACGTCGGACACGACCGCGAAGCAACGTTCAGGTGAGGCATCCACGAGCATCCGTTCCGTGGCCTGCTCCCCCATCGCTACTCCTTCCGGTCGGCTGCCCCGACATCGTGTACAAGCACCACCAGTGATTCTATGGAGGAGAGACCCTAGGGCCTCGGATCCAACTCTCTCCCCGCTCTCCGCTGCCTTGTGCAGAGACGGCGGGGGCAGCCGCTTCGCTCGGCGCCGTCAGCCTCCGCCTCGCTCAGCGGTCTCAGCCTCCCGCCTCGAGCAGAGCTCGCTCGAGGCGCAGTGCGATCTTCTCGAAGGAATAGCTCTCCTCGGCCCGCCGCCGAGCCGCGGCACCGAGCCGTTCTCGCAGAGAGACGTCGTCGAGCAGCGCCTCGAGGGCGTCGGCCACGGCACGAGCGTCAGAGGCGTCATCCACCACGAGACCGGTCTCCCCGTGGACAACGGCCTCGGCTGAGCCCCCGCTCAACCCCGCCAGCTGCGGCACGCCGCACGCGGCCGCCTCGAGGTACACGATCCCGAAACCTTCCTGTTCGAGACCCATCCACCTGTCACGGCAACACATCGCGTACACGTCGGCAGCGCCGTACACGGCGGCCTTCGTTTCTTCGGGGACGCGACCGAGCCATCGCACGGGAACGCCGGCTATCGCCGCGATAGTCCGGAGACGCCTCTCGTCCCGCCCGACCCCGCCGATGGCGAGCAGGAGGTCCGAGCGTGTCCTCCGTAGCCGCGCCATGGCGCGTATCAGCACGTCCATCCCCTTCCTGGGCACGAGCCGGCTGAGACTGAGAACGACGAGGGCGTCGCCCGGGATGCCGAGCCGCTCGCGGACAGCTCTGCGCTCGGCGTCCCCTATCGGGTGGAAGCGCTCGACGTCGATCCCGGGAGGCACCTCGGTGATCGGCGGAAGGTACGACGGTGCCACTCGCCTCGCCTCTTCGGCGGGATACCCACCTGCTGAGAGGATCCATGCCGCACCGGAAAGGACGTCTCGAAGGAGCTCTCTCGTCAGCGGGAGCCGCCCGGGAACCGTGATCTCGGCGCCATGCATGACGACCGCGTAGGGCGTCCCGATGTGAGGGCCGATGAGACCGAGAGGTAGAGCGGGATCGAGCACGACGAGGCCGCTGCCCGACTCTCCGGCGAGCTTGCCCACCTCTCTCGTCGTCGAGGGGAGGGGGAGGAGCACCGGGCTCTTGCTCCTCTCGATCCGCATGCTCTCGCCGGCGTCGAACTCGGATGCCCCGGGAAACGCCGTTGTGTACACGGTCGCCATCCCGCTTGGCAGGCGGCGCCACAGCTCGTGGAGATACGTCTGGATCCCGCCAAGCTTGGGTGGGAAGTCGTTCGTCACGAGGAGGTGTGGCACCGGGTCACCTTGCCACACACCGGGCGTGCAGCCCGGCTACGACCGGGGCGCCGGGGCCGGTGCTGATGCGGCTCGGTCCCGATCCTGGTCCGACCCCGGTCCTTCAGCGTGCGTCTCTGAGTCGTCCGTAGGTGTGCCAGCGGTTCACTCGAAAGAGGACCGTGGTGCAGGAGACCCTTGGCTCGAACGGCTTGCCGGTGTAGCGCACCGCCAGTTTGTCTGCGTCTTCGAGCTCCGGGTCCTCATGAATGTCGGTCACATCACCCAATAGGTTCACGTGCGTATACCAGTCGTCGAGATCGAAGACAGTCAGAGATATAGCGGGATTGCTACGAAGGTTGTTGAGTCGAATAGCCGAAGAGTACATGGACAACATGACATGATCTCCCGCCGCTTCATACCAGCAAGGCGTGCTCGCGGGCGAACCGTCGTGTCTGACGGTTGCGACCACCGACGGTCGGGGCTCGGCCAAGAACTCGGCAACTCGCGGTGGAAACTCTCCTGACGACATCGTAGCTCCAGTGTCCGCTCTCTCTCCTCTGTCTCTCCGCCGGGCCGGGTTCTACAGCCCTCCCGTAGGATGTCTACCCAGAAACAACACCTGCTCGCAAGGCCAGCCGGCCCCCCGGAACGTGCCGCCGCCGAGCTTCTCGCATCGACAGATGCCTCCGTACTCCTCGTCCCCCCAGGAGCATCTGTGTCTCTTGTCTCTGTCCTGGAAGGCCACTTCGAGGCGATCAGGGGTGTCATCGTCACCCTTGACGCATCGAGCCTTCAAGGCCTTGAAGCCGCCCGCCTCGTCGAGGTCTTCGCCTCGACAGAGAAGGCCTGTGCGGCGGGAAAGGCCCTCTGTGCGAAGAGGGTGGAGGAGACGGGGCATTTCGAGGCTGCCGGTCACCTCGATGCGCCGAGTTTCCTCGCGGCCGTCTCCGGGGAGACCAAAAGACAGGCGAGAGAGCTCCTGGAGACTGCGGGCGAGCTCCGGAGGCTTCCTGGCCTTGACGAGTCCTTCAGGTCCGGGGAGCTCTCGGGGCGCCAGGCACGAGAGATAGCTCGGGCGGGGGCGATCGACGCTCGAGCAGAGGGCGAGCTCTTGGAGAAGGCGAGGTCAGGGAGCCTCCATGAGCTCGTCGAGGCTTGCGCGAACCTGCGGGCAACCTTCCTCTCGAAAGAGGACGACGAGCGCCGGCACGTCCGCCTACGGGCACGAAGGGGCCTTTTTAGCTTCACAGACGAATCGGGCGGGCTCTCGGGCAGGTTCTGTCTTGCACCGGAAGACGGCGCCGTCGTCATCGGACGGCTCGAGAGCATCGCCGAACGGCTCTTCAAAGAGGCGAGGAGGAACGGGGACAAAGAGAGCCACGCCTCCTTGCTGGCAGACGCCCTCGTCGCTTTGGCGCGAGGAGACGGGGAGGGCGTCGGCCCGCCCAGCTACAGCGTCTTGATGCGCATCGACCTGGAAGCCCTAGCAAGAGGACAGCTTCGTGCCGGCGAGGAGTCGATGATAGAGGGCGCTGGGCACGTTCCCGTCTCCGTCGTGCAGAGCTACTTGGACGAAGCAAAGCTCCGTCTCGTCGTTACGAAGGGCGAGGACGTCACCTCGGTCTTCTCCTTTGCCCGCACGATCCCGGCGGCCCTTAAGACCGCACTTGTCGCCCGAGACCGCACCTGTGTCGTCCCGGGGTGCTCTTCGAGCTTCCATCTCGAGATCGACCACATACAGGAGTTCGCAAGAGGCGGCCCGACCGCCCTGTGGAACCTCTGCCGCCTCTGCAAATTATGCTGAATTCAGCATAATTTGCATTATGCGTACCGCCGGATTATGCGGAAACGAATGACGAAGCCCAGCTTCTGGCGTGGAGAAGTACGCATAATCAGAGGCTGTCGAGGAAGGCGAGGAGTTCGTCCGGCGGCTGGTAGCGACCTAGCGGTGTCCCCGCAGG
>JASHRK010000351.1 GCA_030037405.1 Acidimicrobiales bacterium
TCGTGGACATTTCACCGCGCATGCGCGTACTGAGGTCCACAAAACGAGACGTTGGCGTGCCTCACGCCCCCGACCACAAATCGTGGACATTTCACCGCGCATGCGCGTACTGAGGTCCACAAAGGAGTCGCCGGGCGACCATGGAGGCATCCGGCTCTATCGCGGCAAACGCAAGCGCAAGCGCAGCCGCCTCAATCGCCCGCCACCACGCGCAGCCTGCGGTGGAGAAGGCTTGGGAGCGCCTGCCGCACGCTCGCGAGGCGCTCGAGCGACGCGGTCGCCACGGCAGCGCCCGGAGCCTCCCCCGCGCCCGCCAGGATCACCCCCATAGGGTCGACGACGACGCTCTGGGCGGCGCACCCGGGACCTGTTTGACCGGCACCCACGACGTAGCAGGTGTTCTCGATCGCCCGAGCCCGGAGCAACGTGATCCAGTGGTCCTCCTTAAGCGGTCCTGCGACCCAGGCGGCCGGGACAGCGAGGACCTGTGCGCCGGCGTCGACGAGATACCGGCCCATCTCGGGGAAGCGCAGGTCGTAACAGGTCATCACGCCGACGGTGAGCTCCCCGACGTCGAAGACGAGCGGCCTCCCATGAGCGCCCGAGGAGAACAGCTCCGACTCCCGGAAGCCGAAGGCGTCGTAGAGGTGCAGCTTGCGGTACCTGCCGATCAGGCTCCCGTCTGGTGCGAGAGCCACGACGGTGTTGAAGGGCCGCTCAGGACCGCCCGCCGTCACAGGATCGCCCGCCCGCTCCACGATCCCCGCCACGAGCGCCACACCTGCCTCCCGCGCCAGCAAAGAGAGCGACCGAACGAAGCTCCCGTCGAGGTCCTCGGCCGCCCGGGCGGCCCCGGCAGGATCGTCGAGCGCGGCGTACATCGAGAACTCGGGTGCCACGACGAGGCGGGCGCCACGTCCTCCCGCCACCGCGACAAGCTCGCCGAGCAGCTTCAGGTTCGTCTCCTTCTCGGTCGTAGCACGAAACTGCACCGCCGCCACGACCACGCCCTCGCCACGCTCCGGCTCTGTGCTCATCGCACCGAGGTTACGGCAGGCGCGCCCGGTCACGGTACGCTCGCCTCGAGATGGAGCGCCGCACCCGGACCCTTGGAGCGGGTGCCTCGGCCCTCGCAGCCGTAGGTTGGGGTTTTGCCGGGATCTTCGCAAGCTTCGTCTTCGCCTCCTCCATCGTTCTGTCCTTCTACAGGATGTGGTTCGCGGTGGCCCTGCTGCTCGGCCTCGGGCTCGCCTCGGGCAGGAAGATCACCTGGCGGGCAGTGCGGCTCTCGTGGCCGGCCGGCGTCATCCTCTACGCCGACATGTGCATGTTCTTCACCGCCATCAAGTACACGACCGTCGCCATCGCCACCGTGATCGGCGCCCTGCAGCCCGCCCTCGTCATGATCGCCGCCAACCGACTCTTCGGCGAACACATCGATCGCCGGGACACGATGTGGACGGTCGTCGCCATCGCAGGTGTCGTCACGATCGTCGTCGGCTCGAGCGCCCCGACCCATCACCAGCTCGTCGGCGACCTCTTCGCCACCGGCTCGGTGATCTGCTGGTCGGCCTACTTCCTCGTCTCCAAGGCAGCGCGCCGCCAGCTCGAGACGCTGGAGTACACCTTCGGCGTCGCCGTCTCGGGCGCCGTCACCGCCTCCGTCGTGCTGCTCGTGTCGGGCCAGTCCCCTGCCCATGTCCACGCCGGTGACTGGCTCTGGATCACCCTCCTCGCCGTCGTGCCCGGCAGCTCACACCTCTTCATGAACTGGGCTCACCGCTACATCGACGTCTCCATCGCCTCCCTCATCGGCTCGTCCAACCCGGTCGTGGCGGCAGTCGCGGGTCTCGTCATCCTCGGCCAACGCCTCACCGTGATACAGGTCGTGGGAGGGCTCGTCGGCGTGGGCGCGATCGCGGCGGTTGCCTTCAGGCACCGCGAGCCGGCAGGCTCGCCCGTCGAGTAGCCCCGGATCGAGTAGGCCCCGGATCAAATAGTCCCGAGTCGACGTAAAGCGGCCGGAGTCACGCCATGCGGGCGAGCGCCAACGCCACGGCAAAGAGCACGACGGCCCATGACAACGATTTCAGGGCGAGCTCCAGTGGCCGCAGGAGAAACGCCTCGTCGAGGGGGCGCACGGTCCCGTCTGCCATCACGACGCTCCCCTCCACGCCGGCTGTCCTCCGCCTGAGCATCCGCGCCGGCGTGCTCAGCGAGCGCTGGGCTGCCGACAGCGCCGTCGCACCGAGGGCGGCGGCAACGGCAGCAAGACTTACCTCTTTCGCCTGGGCAACGTAAGCGGTAAGGACGGGGAACCCTCCCCATGCCGCCGCGAAGACGAAGTCGTTGTGCAGCCTCTCGCCGAAGAGCTCGGCGTTGTAAGCCACGACGAGGAGGGCCCCGGCGACGATGAAGGGCACGAGGACCAGCCCCTCCCGCGTCACCCCGACGATCCCGAGGGCGACGGCACCGCCCAGTCCGACGACGACGGCACCGATAAGTACCTGCGAGCTCACCCTGGTCGCGAGCGGACGGCCGTTTAGCTCGTCGAGCGCATGGGCCGCCACCCCCACGGCGAGGAAGAACGCCAGCAGGGTGGCGACGAGCGTCGTGACCGACGGGTCCGCCGCGAGCGAGCTGCCGATGACGACATAGGAAAGGTGCCATGCCGTGTACGGGGGGTGCAGCAGGGTCCAGTAGTCGCGCCAACCGCCCTTCCGTCCCGTCGCGTAGAAGGCGGGACGCCGACTCGTCTCAGCCACCGCTCTTGCGACCCCACATGACGAGCCCGCCGCCGAGGCTCATCTGCCTGTAGGCGACCTGCTCGATCCCGGCTCGCTCCCACGCCCCCAACGTCCAGCCGATGGGGTAGCGCCGGTAGTGCCCTGTGATGCTCGGCCCAAGAAACACCCCGACGCGCCACCAAGCCCTCCCCCCCGTCACGAGCCCGGCGACGGGGAGGACGGCCCGCGTGTACATCCACCACAGCGCGTGCCAGGTGGAGGACGCCGGCACGGCGAACTCGAGGTTGGCGACGACCCCGCCTGGCCGCACCACCCTGGCGAGCTCGGAGAGCGTCGCCGCCGGGTCTTCGACATAGCGGAGAAGGTACGTGAACGTGAGAGCGTCGAAGGTGGCATCGGGAAAGGGAAGCTCGTCCCCGCTCGCCCGCACGAGATGGACCCGATCCGCCAGGCCGTCGGCCGCGACGAGCTGGCGACCCTGCTCGAGCATGGCACGGGTGACGTCCACGCCCGTGACCGTCGCGGCGGACCGCTTGGCGAGCTGCCTCGCCACAGAGGCGGGACCCGTGGCGACGTCGAGCACGAGCGAGGGCGAGAAGGAGAGAGCGTGACCCACCATCTCCCGTCGCCACCGACCGTTCTGACCGAACGAGAGGACTTCGGCGAGGCGGTCGTAGCGGGTCGGCAGGGGCGAGAAGAGGTGCTGCGCGAAGCCGCTCGATCGCCCTGCCACTAGCGCGGACCGATCCGGTCCCCGACCCAACCCGCGAGCTCGTCGACCGGGACGATGACCGTGTCGCCGCCAGGTGCCGCACTTCTCAGCTTCGCCTCCACTCCACCGGCGGCGAGCGAGCGTTTCGACACCGTCAGCTGCACCGGGCAGCCGATCAGCTCGGCGTCGGTGAACTGCACTCCCGGACGCTCCTCCCGGTCATCGAGGAGCACGTCGAACGAGACGGCCTCGATTGACTCGGCTAGCTCTCCCGCAGCGGCGAGACCCTCGTCGCCGATGGCGCAGACGTGCACGGCAAAGGGGGCGATCGAGGCCGGCCAGACGAGCCCACGATCGTCACGGTGCTCCTCGGCGACGCAGGCGAGGAGGCGGCCGACGCCTATCCCGTAGCAGCCCATCACTATCGGTCGCTCCGTCCCGTCCTCGGCCAGGTACTTGGCGCCCATCGAATCGGCGTAGGAGGTGCCCAGCTTGAAGATGTTGCCGACCTCGACCCCTCGTGCCGTTCGGAGCGCCGACCCGCACACGACGCAGGCTTGCCCGTCCTCTACGGCCACAAGATCGGCGACGTGGTCGGGTTGGTAGTCGCGACCGACGTTGACGTTGAGGAGGTGCCAGCCTTCCTCGTTCGCACCCGAGACGAGATTGCGGGAACGAGCCACCACCTCGTCGACTACGACGATCGCCCTCTCGCCGACACCGATCGGCGAGGCGTAGCCCGGGACGCAGCCGATCTTCTCGATCTCCTCTCCGGTCATGGGGCGAAGCTCCGGCGCCCCGACGACGTTCGCGAGCTTCGCCTCGTTGAGGGAGGTGTCGCCTCGTACGACAGCGACGACGAGACGCTCGTCGGAGGTGGCCATGAAGACGATCTTCGCCGTCCGGTCGGGCGTGACGCCGAGCGTCTCGCAGAGCTTCTCGATCGTGTTGGCGCTCGGAGTCTCCACGCGCTCGAGTGGCTCATCCTTCTCCTCGCCGCCGCCGCTCACCTCCGGTATGGCAGCCTTGGCGACCTGCCGGTTCTGGGCGTAGCCGCAGGAGTCGCAGAGCACGATCGTGTCCTCCCCGATCGGGTTCAGGTACATGAACTCGTGCGCCTGCGAGCCGCCCATCATCCCGACGTCGGCCGCGACGGGAATGGTCTCGAGACCACAGCGGTCGAAGATCGCCATGTACGCCTCGTGCAACCTCTCGTACTGGACGTTCAAACCCTCTTCGTCCCTGTCGAGCGTGTAGGCGTCCTTCATCGTGAACTCCCGGGTGCGGATCAGGCCGGCGCGAGGACGCGGGTCGTCTCGAAACTTGAGCTGGATGTGGTACACGAGCTTCGGCAGCTGCCGCCACGACTGGATCTCGCTCGCCGCCAGCGAAGCTACGACCTCCTCATTGGTCATGGCGAGGACGAGGGAGCGATCGCGGCGATCCGTGAACCTCACCATCTCGGGGCCGATCTTGTCGTAGCGCCCGCTCCGCTTCCACAGCTCGCCCGGGTGGACGACGGGCATCGACAACTCGACGCCGCCTGCGGCGTCCATCTCTTCTCTCATGATCTGCTCGATCCGGCGCATCACCCGCCAAGCGAGCGGCAGGTAGGAGAAGATCCCCTGCCCGAGCTGGCGGATGTACCCGGCGCGAACGAGGAGCTGGTACCCGGGCGTGTCGGCACCAGCAGGCGCCTCACGCAAGGTGGCTCCCAGGAGCTGCGACATCTTGACCATTGGCAGCCAGGCTAAACGTTGGGGAACGTCCCGAGCGGCGGTACATCGCGGCGGTCCATGGCGGCGGCACCGACTCGAGCGGCGTAGCGTCGACGGGCATGCACGATCTCGTCCTCCGCGGAGGAAGGGTTCTCGATCCGGAGACCGGACTGGACGCCGTAGGAGACGTGGCCGTAACCGGAGGATCGATCGCCGCCGTCTCGACCGGCGCGCCCGGCCCGGACGGCACGGACGGCCCGGACGGCGCTCCTGGCTCGGCTGACGAGCTCGCAGGGCGACGCGTCCTCGACATCAGCGGCTTCGTGGTGGCGCCGGGATGGATCGACATGCACAGCCACGCCCAGGACGTCGCCG
>JASHRK010000352.1 GCA_030037405.1 Acidimicrobiales bacterium
TCATGAACAACGCCGGCTCGGCGATCATGGGCATCGGGAGCGGCTCGGGTGAGGGTCGTGCCGTGAGCGCCGCCAAGCACGCCATCACGAGCCCTCTTCTCGAGGCCTCGATCGAGGGAGCCCGCGGCATACTGCTCAACATCGCCGGGGGGAGCGACCTCACGCTCTTCGAGGTGAACGAAGCGGCCGCGATCATCCACGAGGCGGCCCATCCCGACGCCAACATCATCTTCGGAAGCGTGATAGATCCGGCGCTCGGTGACCGCGTGCACGTCACGGTGATCGCCGCCGGCTTCGACCGCTTCGACGAGCCGGTCTCGTCCAGACCGGCGCAGCGCGGTGGCCGCAGCGCCCTTGGGGACGATCCGACGGCACGGCCCCCTCTTCGCAGCGATCCCGAGCTCCCGACGAAGACGAGGGAGGAGCTTCTCGCCGACCACGAGCTCGGCGACGTCTTCGGCCACGACGACCCGCTCGTCGCGGGGCGGGAGCTTGAGCCCGGAGACGACGATCTCGACGACTTCGGCGACGACTTCGACGTCCCTTCGTTTCTCAAGTAGGGACGGTGCAACTTCCCGACTGACAAGGGGCGCTCTCGCGCTTTGGACGACACGGCCCGGAGGGAACGAGACCAGCGTCGTCTCGAGATCGCCATCCCCGGCACCGCCGTTTCCGCCGTCTTCACGACGAGGTCGGCGGGCGACCTGCGCCCACTCCTGCCGGGGGCGGAGGCACGCCAGGCAGAGGTGGAAAAGGGCACCTGGTGCTGGACGCGTCAGGTGCACGGCAGGACCGTCGTCTTGGCGGAGGGGCTCGGCGAGGCGGCTGACGGGCTCGTGAGCGACCGGGGCGACCTCTTGCCGGCGATGTTCGCCGCCGACTGCGCCCTCGTCGCGATGGCGAGCCCGAGCGGCCTGCGAGCGGCGGTGCACGCAGGCTGGCCAGGCCTTCTTGCCGGCGTGGTGGAGGCGGCAGCGTCGCTCATGCGCTCCGAGGGGGCGAGCGATCTCCTGGCCGTGCGCGGGCCCTGTATAGGCCCGGAGTGCTACGAGTTCGGGCCCGCCGATCTCGCCAGGTTGGCGGAACGCTATGGTCCTGGCATCTGTGCCACGACGGCCTCGGGGCGGCCCGCCCTCGACCTCGCGGCAGGCGTTCGGCTCGCCCTCGAGCGAGCAGAGGTCGCCCTCGTCGCCGAGGTCTCCTCCTGCACTGCGTGCGCCCTTACGCCCGAGGGGACGCCCCGCTGGTTCTCCCACCGGGCCCGCCGCGACGAGGGAAGGCACGCACTCGTCGTCGCCGCCAGGTGACGACTCCTGGAGCGGACCTCTTCGAGAGGGCGGCTCGTCTAGCACCGATCGTCCTCGACCGGCTGGGGGACGTCCGGCGGCGGATCGAGGAGGCAGGAGGCGATCCTGACCGCGTCCGCGTCGTCGCCGTCACGAAGACCTTCGGCCCAGAGGCGTGCCTGGCGGCACTCGAGGCGGGCATCGAGGACGTAGGGGAGAACTACGCCACCGAGCTCCTCGAGAAGGCGGCCGCCCTCTCGAGCTCGGGTCGCCGACCTCGATGGCATTTCATCGGCAGGATCCAGCGCAACAAGATCGCCCGGCTCGCTCCCGTCGTCAGCTGCTGGCAGAGCGTCTCGCGCCCCGGTGAGGTGGAGGCGATCCTGGCGCATTCTCCCGGGCGCTCGCCGGAGGTATTCGTCGAGGTCAACTTGAGCGGCGAGGAGACGAGGGGGGGATGCGATCCCCGCGACGTCGCCCGTCTCGTGGCCCTGGCGAGGGAGAAGGGTCTCGAGGTGCGCGGCCTCATGGCCGTTGCTCCCCTCGGCGTGCCGGGGAGGACGACGGAGCGGCTTTTTCGCGAGGTGGGAGAGAAAGGAGCGGCCCTCGGGCTTGCCGAGCTCTCTCTCGGCATGTCGGGCGACCTTGAACAGGCCGTTCGTTGCGGCAGCACCATGGTGCGGATCGGCACGGCGCTCTTCGGCGCGAGGGATTCCCACGCGAAGGGTTGACGGCTGCAAGAATGGCGTGTCCAGAGGAGGACTTCTGATGGCTACTACTTTCGTGCAGAGGGCGCTGCAGTACCTCGGCCTCAAAGACATCGAGGACGACGAGCTCTACGAGGACGATGAGATGGAGAACGGCCAGGCGGTCCATGGCCGCACGACGTATCCGGACCAGGCCACCGAGCCGGTGACGCCGGGCACCGTGGCGACGGTGAGGCCGCTCGTGAGAGAGGACGGGCGAGGTCCCGAGACGCCACGGCACACAGGAGTCGTGCGCCCGATGGCGCCGCCCCAGCGCCAGATCAAGCCGCAGGTGGTCACACCCCGGCGTTTCTCCGACGCGACGCAGATCGGAGATCTCGTCCGGGCGAACAACCCGGTCATCGTCAACCTCCAGGCGAGCGAGCGCGATCTCGCGAGACGGATGCTCGACTTCTGCTCGGGCCTCACCTACGCCCTCTCCGGGGGCATGGAGAAGGTGGCGGAACAGGTCTTCCTCCTAACCCCCTCGAACGTCGAGGTCTCGCTCGAGGAGCGCCAGCGACTGAGCGAGCGCGGGCTGTTCCGAGCCTGAGCCTGGGAGCTCGAGATGGTCGTGATCACACTTCTGTGGTGGGTTTGCCTGCTGTTTCTCGTCGCCCTCTGGACCGGGGCGATCTTGTCGTTCATCTCGATCACACCCGGCAGCCCCCTCGAGACGTTGAACCGTGTCGTCAACAAGGTGACCGATCCGGTGTTGCGACCGGTGCGTCGCATCCTTCCTCCGGCGAGGATCGGAGGCACCGGTCTCGACCTGTCTCCTCTCGTCGTCTCGATCGTCATCATCATCATCATGAACCTCCTCCTGTAGAGAGCTCTCCCCGGCCCTCTGGGCCGGCACACCCGCCAGCGGCGGCGCGAGCTCGGCGCCTCGACCTCGGTGGCTCGACCTCGGCGGCGAGCCACCATCCCTGTGCCCGTGCCGGCGCAGCAGTACGATCCGGCCATGGAGCTCACTTCGCAAGTGCTCAGGCAGGTCGAGTTCGGTTCCGAGCTGCGCGGGTACAAGACCTCGGAAGTCGACGACTTCCTGGAGAAGGCGGCCGTCAGCCTCGACGCGTTGCACCAGGAGGTCGCCGAGCTGCGCGAGCGCGCCGAGCGGGCGGAGCGTGCGCAACGGGAGGCGGGCGACCGTAGCGGTGAGGACGAGGACAGCATCCGGCGCACGCTCGTCCTCGCTCAGCGGACCGCTGACATGGTCATCAAGGAGTCTCGGGACGAGGCGTCGAAGCTCCTCGACGGTGCCCGGGCCGAGGCGGAAGGGGTGCTTGCCGACGCACGACAGGCGGCCGAGCGGCTGCGCGCCGAAGCCGACCGGATGCTGCGGGACGAGGTTGAGGCGATGGCAGCCGACAAGGAGCACCTGCGCAGCGAGGTCGACACCCTTGTGGAGTTGTTGGCGGCAGAGCGCGAGCGGCTGACGGAGTCGCTCACCACCGCCTTGCAGTTCGTCGAGAAGAACCTCGTCCCCTCGCCTGGCGTAGCAGCTGCCTCGTCTAGGGGCGGCTCGCCAACAGGCGCCGAGCGGCGAGCCGAGGCGCCGTTCTCGGCGGGCTCAGTGGGCTCGGCGAGCTCGCCGAG
>JASHRK010000353.1 GCA_030037405.1 Acidimicrobiales bacterium
GGCCGACGCCTACGTGGCGGACCCGGAGACGAGGGAGTTCTTCTCCCGGTCGAATCCATGGGCGCTCCGTTCCATCGTCGAGCGGCTCCTCGAGGCAGAGGAGCGGGGCAGGTGGAAGCCGGACGGCGACACGGCCGAGATGCTGCGGCGGGCGCTCCTCGAAGCCGACGGGTGGGAGGAGTCCCGATGACCTCGCACCTACCCTTCTCATCGGTCGTCGGCCAGGACGACGCCAAGCTGGCGCTCATCCTCGCCGCCGTCGAGCCGCGGCTCGGCGGGGTGTTGCTGCGAGGCGACAAGGGCTCGGCGAAGACGACCCTCGCCCGCGGGTTCGCCGCTTTGCTGCCGGGCCGGGCACCCTTCGTCGAGCTCCCGCTCGGGGCAGGCGAGGACCGGGTCATCGGTGCGATCGACGTGGCCGCCCTGCTCGACGCCCGCAAGCACACCTTCCGTCCGGGATTGCTGGCGGCGGCCCACGGAGGGGTCCTCTACGTCGACGAGGTCAACCTCCTACCCGACCACCTCGTCGACGCCCTCTTGGACGTGGCCGTCTCCGGCGTCAACCGGGTCGAGCGTGACGGGTTCTCGGAGACGCACCCGGCCCGTTTCGTGCTCGTCGGGTCCATGAACCCCGAGGAGGGGGAGCTGCGCCCGCAGCTGCTCGACCGCTTCGGGCTCTCGGTCGAGGTGAGGGCGTCCGACGATCCGGAGGTGAGGGCCGAGATCGTCCGGCGCCAGCTCGCCTTCGAGGCGACGGGGGAGGCCGACGGCACCGGGGACGACGAGATCCGGGCCGCGCTCGAGACAGCCCGGCCAGTCCGTTGCGGGAGGGAGGTCGTGCTGGCGGCCGCCCGGCTGGCGGTGGCGGTCGGGGCCCAGGGCCTGCGTGCCGATCTGGCCCTGTGCCGGGCGGCCGGGGCGTTGGCCGGGTGGGAGGGGCGGGAGAGTGCCGTCCCCGAGGATCTTCGCCGCGTGTCCCCACTCGTGCTCGGCCATCGCCGCCGGCGGGAGCCCTTCGAGGCACCGGGCATCGCGTCGGACCAGCTCTCCTCGGCTCTTGACGAGGCGCTCGGCGAGGCCGGGAGCTCTCCCGGCGAGGCCGGGAGGAGACGGCCACGAAGCGACGCCGACGGGCCGGCCGGCCCGTCCACCACCGGTGACGGCGACACCGACGGCGACACCGAGAGCGGTAGCGGTGGCGAGTCCCGGCCGGGCGACAGCCCTGGATCCCTCTCGGCGCCCCCGCCACTGCCCGACCCGGAGATCGACGCCCAGTCTCTCTCGCTTCCTCGCGGCGGTGGCTCCGCTACGGCGCTCAGGGGCGCGGCCGGGCGAAGCGCCCTCGCCGGGAGCGGCTCCAGAGGGCGCCGGATCGGGCAGCGACCGTTCCGCGACGCCGGCGAGCGGATCGACGGCTCGGCGACCGCCGTCTCCTACGTAGCCCGTACCGCAGGCGACGACGAGAGCCCGTCCGAGCCACCGATGTCGGCCGAGGACCTGAGGGCCGTCGTAGCCGCCGAGACGCAGGCGACCTTGGTGATCGTCGCCGTCGACGCATCGGGTTCGATGGCCGGCCGCAGGAGGCTCGAGGCCGCCCGGGCGGCAGTGCTCTCGCTCCTCCGCGACGCTTACCGGCGACGGGACCGGCTGGCGATGGTGGTCTTCAGAGGCGAGTCGGCCGAGGTGGTCCTGCGGCCTACAGGGTCCGTCGAGGTGGCGCGGGAGCGCCTCGCCGAGCTGCCGAGCGGCGGGTTGACCCCGCTTGCGGCCGGACTGGCCGAGGTGACGGCATTGGTCCGGACCGCCCAGCGGACCGGCGGGCCTCGGCCGGCGGTCGTCCTCGTCACCGATGGCAGGGCGACGGCCGGTGGTGCCGACCCCGTCGAGGCTGCGAGCTCGGCCGCCGCCGAGCTGGCGAGCACCGGGGTGGCGTGCCTCGTCATCGACGCCGAGACCGGTCCTGCGCGCCTTGGCCTGGCCCGGTCTCTTGCCAGCACCCTGTCCGCGAAGCACGTCCTCCTCGAGGACGTCGAGCGGCGAGGAGGTGGAGAGGCGCTCGCCGCGGCCATCCGGGACCGGGTGATGGCTCTTACGTCGGAGAAGTCGGAGAGGTGAGAGCGAAAGGGTGTGCCTGCCGTGCTCGACTCGGCTCCGGGCGGCCATGATCGTCGAGAGCCGAGGGCACGTGCCGGCGCCCGGACCTCATGGCGGAGACGCCCGAGCGCTCGCCGGCGCGCTCGGCGTGCCGCTCGACTCGATCCTCGACCTCTCGGCGACGATGAACCCGCTGGCGCCTGACGTCGCGAGCCTCGTGCGCTCTGCCGCAGAGGAGGTCCGGGCCTATCCGGACGCGCTGGAGGCGACCAACCTGCTCGCCGGAGCGATCGGCATCGAGCCGGAGCGGGTCCTGCTGACGAACGGCGCTGCCGAGGCGATAGCGCTCGTGGCTCACGAGCTCGAACGGGCGGTCGTCGTCGAGCCCGAGTTCTCCCTCTGGCGCCGGCACCTTGCCTCGGCCGATAGCGAGCCCGATGCTCCGGGACGTGTTCGCTCGAACCCGAACAACCCGACTGGCGTGCTCGCCGCCTCGGAGGAGCGCGCAGCAGCCTGGGACGAGGCTTTCTTCGCCCTTGCTACGGGTTCGTGGACCCGGGGCGACGCGGATCGGGGATCGATCGTCGTCGGATCGCTTACGAAGCTCTTCGCTTGTCCGGGGCTTCGTATCGGCTACGTCCTTGCGCCGGAGGCCGGCCTTGCCGAGCGGCTGGCCGCTCGCCAGCCGCTGTGGTCGGTGAACAGCCTGGCGCTCGGCGTCCTGCCCGCGCTGATCGAGCGTGCGGAGCTCGTGCGCTGGTCGAGCGAGATCGCGACGCTTCGCGCCGAACTGGTCGCCACGCTCGAGGCACGCGGCTTCGCGGTCGCCGCCGCGGACGCCCCGTGGGTGCTCGTGGAGGACGCGGCGTGGTTGCGCGAGCCGCTCGCGCGCCAGGGCGTGCTCGTCCGCGACTGCTCGAGCTTCGGCTTGCACGGCACGGTCCGCATCGCCGTCCCGGGCGCGGCGAACCTCGAACGGCTGGAAGGGGCACTCGACCGCGCGTGCGTGCAGTGACCGCGGGCGCACGCCGCCAGCCGGGGTGGGTCTCTTGCGGCGGCGGCTTGCCTATGCGAGATCGGCGGGCCCGGAGAGGCGCCAGGGAAGGCGCAAGGCGGCGAGCCCGGCACGCTCGATGAGAGCCTCGGCGCGGCTTTGCGCCTCCGCCATCACCTCCTCCTCGTCGATCCCCGTACAGCGGCCGTCGTCGACGACCACCTCGCCCCCGACGATGGTCGTCACGACGTCCGATCCGCGAGCGGCGTAGACGACAGTCGACACGGCCCGGTGGAAGGGGGAGAGATGGGGTCGGGAGAGGTCGACGACGGTGATGTCGGCGAGCTTGCCGGGGGCTAGGACTCCGGCGTCGATGCCGAGGTAGCGGGCGCCCTCACGGGTCGCCATCTCCAGCATCTGCTCGGCCATGACGGCAGTCGGGTCGAGACTGTGCACCCGCTGCAGGAGGGCACCGGCTTTCATCTGTTCGAAGAGGTCCTGCCGGTGCGCGCACCCCGAGCCGTCGGTGCCGAGCCCGACGCTTGCCCCGGCCGCCTGCAGCTCGCGCAGCCTCAGCACGCCGGAGGCGAGGGTCTCGTTCGAGGTCGGGTTGTACGACACGCCGGCTGCGGCGGCCCCGACGGCCTTGATCTCCTGATCGTCGAGCCAGATCCCGTGCGCGATCGTCGCTTCCTCTCCGAGCAGGCCCTCGCGCTGCAGCCAGGTGATCGGTCTGACGCCGTAGGCGGCGAGGTAGATGTCGGGGTCGACTCTGGCCTCGGAGCAGTGGGTATGCCAGCCGGTGCCGAGGCGTCGCGCGAGCTCGACTGCGTCGCGCACGACGTCCTGGCCGTTGTAGATGACGTTGATGGGGGCTGGCCAAACGCAGACCCGGCCACCCGGCGGCCTTGCGTGGCAGCACTCCTCGGCTATCTCCAGCTCCTCTTCCCTGCTGTAGCGAAACAGCGTCTCTGCCAAGCCATTCTCTCTCGCCACTTCCGTCATCGGCCCGAAGATTCCTCGGGCGACGATCCCCCGCGCGCCGGCGCGCTCGATCGCATCCGCCACTTCGAGCGTGCTCTCGGCGTCGGCAGGGGAGTAGTGGTTGTCGAGGATCGTCGTGGTGCCGGCACGGAGAGCCTCGATCGTCCCGAGAGAGGCGGCGACTGCGGCGTCCCGCCGGTCGATGGCGCTCGAGTAAGGCCACATGAACTCGCACAGCCATGGCCAGAGCGACATCCCCTCGCCGAGGCCCCTGCCGAGTCCCTGGAAGAGATGGGTGTGGCAATCGACGAGACCGGGCATCACCACACGGTTGCGGCAGTCGATCACGCGCCGCGCCGGCGGCGGCCCCTCGCCGGCGCCCTCGTCACCGACTTGGAGGATCCGCTCGCCGGCGATGGCGACCCAGCCCGGGTCGAGCACTCGTCGCTCGTCGTCGACCGTGAGAACGACTCCTCCCGAGAGGAGAAGGTCGCACCCGGCTGCCATCTCCCGCCCGTCTTCCTCGTTGCGCATACCGCCGACGCTAACAACCGGGGCCTTGCGTGGCTCTCTCGTGCTCTGCCAGAATCCGCAGCCATGCCGGACTGGGGCGACCTGGTACCGCGACTGTTCGGGGCGCGGGTGGAGCGCCGCGAGGACGCTGCGTTGCTGACGGGACAGGGCAGGTACGTTGCCGACATCCGCCTCCCGGGGATGCTCGAGGCCACCTTCGTTCGGAGCCATGTCGCCCACGCCGAGCTCCGCAGGGTCGACTTCAGCTCTGCCCTGAAGGCACCGGGAGTGGTGGCGGCCTTTGCGGCCGCCGACCTCACCGGAGTGAGGGAGTTTCCCGACTACATCAGCTGGCAGAGGGAGGTAAGGCAGTTTCCCCTGCAGCGCGACAGAGTCCGCTACGTCGGTGCCCCGGTCGCCGTCGTCGTCGCCTCGAACCGCTACGAGGCCGAGGACGCGGCCGAGCTCGTCGAGGTCGACTACGCGGAGCTGCCGGCGGTGCTGTCGATCGAGGAGGCGCTGGCACCGGGCGCCCCCCGCCTCTTCGAGGAGTGGCCGGACAACAAGGTGATGGACCTGCCGGAGCACGACCCGGAGGTCGACCGTATCCTCGCCAGCTCACCGACTGTTTCCGGGCGCTACCGCATGCAGCGGCAGGCGCCCTGCCCGATGGAGACCCGCGGCGTCGTGGCCGAGCTCGTTCACGGGCGGCTGACAGTCTGGTCGTCGCAGCAGAGCCCGCACATCCTGCGAACCACCCTCGCAACGGTGCTCGGCATCCCGGAGAGCACGATCCGGGTCGTGACGCCCGATATCGGCGGTGGTTTCGGCGGGAAGACACACCAGTACCCGGAAGAGGTCGTGGTCGCCTGGCTGGCCATGCGGCTGCGGCGGCCGGTGCGCTGGATAGAAGACCGGGCCGAGCACCTCGTCAGCGCCGTTCAGGCCCGCGACGAGATGATCGTGCTCGAGGGGAGCTACGCCCCGGACGGCTCCATCACCGCTCTCAGGGCCGAGGTGATCTGCGACGTCGGCTCAGGCGAGATCGCCATGCCGGGGACGTGCACGAGCCTCGTGAGCGCGGCGTGCCTGACGGCAGCCTGGAAGATCCCGCACTACGCGACGTCGGTCACCTGTGTGGTCACGAACAAGACCCCGAGCGGCGCCTACCGCGGCTTCGGCGCCCCCGAGGCCGTGCTGGCGATCGAGCGCTTCATCTCGAGGGTCGCGCTCACCGCCGGCGTGGACCCGATCGAGGCCAGGCGCAAGATGATCCTTGATCCCGAGGACCTGCCCTACATGCAGCCATCGGGCAACCGGATCGACTCCGGTAGCCACCGTGCCGCCTTCGAGCGGGCGATCGAGCTGGGGCAGGCCGCGCTGGCTAGGCGCCGGCAGGAAACGGCCGGAGACCGGGTCCGGCTCGGTCTCGGCTACTGCCAGTACGTCGAGCCAACGGTGCCGAGCTACTTCGGCACGACCGGGTACTGGACCGCCTACGACTCCTCCTCGATCAGCATCCACCCCGATGGCGGCGTCCGCGTGAGCTGTGGGGTGGCGGCGATCGGCCAGGGCACGGAGACGACCATCGCCGCCGTCACGGCGGATGCCCTCCAGGTGCCGATCGAGGAGGTGACGGTAGTCGTCGGCGACACCGACAGCTGCGCCTACGGTCTCGGGTCCTGGGGGAGCCGGAGCGCTGTCGTGTTCACCGGCTCGATCTTGAGGGCAGCCGAGATCGTGCGGCAGAAGGCGTCCAAGATCGCCGCGTCGCTCCTCGAGGCCGCCGAGCCCGACGTCGTGATGGAGGAGGGGCGGTTCCACGTCCGGGGGAGCTCGACGCCAGCTGTCGGCTGGGCCGACGTCGCCACTGCCGCCTGCGTGCGGACGATCGACCTGCCCGACGGCGTCGAGCCGGGGCTCGACGCCTCGGCGACCTACGAGCCGCCCAACCTCGACCACCGCCCCGACGCCGAGGGACGTATGAACGGGGCTGCAACGTGGGCGAACGGCTCCCACAGCGGCGTCGTCGCCGTCGACCTCGACACCGGCGGCGTGCGCATCCTCGACTACATCGTCGTCCACGACTGCGGTCGCGTGATCAACCCGACCATCGTGGAGGGCCAGGTGCACGGCGCAGTGGCGCAGGGCATCGCCGGGGCGCTCTACGAGCAGATCGTCCACGACTCAGGCGGCCAACCGCAGACGGCCTCCTTCATGGACTACCTCCTGCCGAGCGCGACGGAGGTGCCCCGGTTGGTGGTAGAGCACTTCGAGTCGCCCGCTCCGGAGACGCCGCTCGGCATCAAGGGCGTCGGAGAGGCCGGCACCATAGGACCGGGAGCCGTCATAGCGAACGCCGTGTCGGACGCCCTGTCGGAGCTTGGCGTCGACATCACGGAGACCCCCATCACCAACCGCAGCCTGCTTCGTGCGATCGCGGCGGCTGGCGCCTCTCGCAGAGGCGCCTCTCCCGAGGAGCCCTCCGGCGGAGACGCGGCCGCGTGAGCACGGCGCAGGCGGTCTCGCACTTTGCGATCAGCTGCGAGGTGAACGGAACGACGGTCGATCGAGTCGTGGCGGTTCGCCAGCTGCTGGCCGACTTCATCCGCGAGGATCTCGGCCTCACGGGCACTCACCTCGGCTGTGAGCACGGGGTGTGCGGTGCCTGCACCGTCGTCCTCGACGGCGAGGCGGTCCGTTCCTGCCTGGCGCTGGCAGTCCAGGCGGACGGGCGGAGCATCACGACGATCGAGGGACTCTCGGGGGACGGCCTCACCTCGATGCAGCAAGCCTTCCGTCGTGCGCACGCCCTGCAGTGCGGCTTCTGCACACCGGGGTTCATCGCGACGCTCTCGGTTGCCGATCCGAGCGATTACCACGACGAGGCCGGCGTGCGCCAGCTCATCTCCGGGAACCTCTGCCGTTGCACGGGGTACGAGAACATCGTGGCGGCCGTCTGCGAGGAATGGGGCATAGAGCGTTCGTGAAGCCGCCGCTGTTTCTCTACCTCCGCCCCGACAGCCTCGAAGAGGCCCTCGCGGCCATGCACGAGCACGGGGACGAGGCGAGACCGCTCGCGGGCGGCCAGAGCCTCGTGCCGATGCTCAACTTTCGCCTCGCCCGCCCCGAGGTCCTCGTGGACCTGTCGCGGGTGGAGGAGCTCGTCGGCACGAGCTGTCCCGGGCCGTCGGCCATCTCCTTTGGCGCCATGACCCCCCAGCGAGCCGCCGAACGACTGGAGAAGGTGCGCTCGACCTGCCCGCTCGTCTCGATGATGCTGCCCTTCGTCGGCCACGTCCAGAACCGAGCTCGGGGGACGATTGGCGGGAGCATCGCCCACGCGGACCCGGCAGCCGAGCTGCCGGCACTCTGTCTCGCTCTCGGGGGGACAGTTGTCGCCCGCAACGCAGAAGGCGAACGGCGGCTCCGTGCTGACGGCTTCTTCGGCGGGCCGTTCACCACTGCCCTCATGCCGGACGAACTTCTCACCTCGGTCGAGCTTCCCGGCGTCCGCCGGGAGGACGTGGCCTTCGCCGAGATCGCGAGGCGCCAGGGCGACTTCGCCATGGCCGGCGTCGTGGCCGTACGGGAGACGGCGCAGACCGCCGTTCGCCTTGTCGCCTTCGGGGTCGGGGGGACGCCGGTCCGGCTCCCTCGAGCAGAGAAGATCCTCGAGGGGCAAGAGCTCACACCGGCGTGCATCGCCGAGGCGGCTTCGGCGGCGGCCGGGGAGGTCGACCCGATCGAGGACCTGCATGCAGACGGCCGCACGCGGCGGGCGCTCGTCGACGCGCTTGTGAGACGAGTCCTGGGCGAGCTCGGGAGCGAGGGGGCGAGATGAGCCCGGAGAAACGCCCGTCGTGCGACCTGCTCCTGACCGGCGGCTGCGTGGTGACCGTCGACGACGACCGGCGCGTGCTCGATCCGGGCGCCGTCGCCATCTCCGGGGAACGCATCGTCGCCGTCGGCACGCCCGCCGAGCTCGCCCCCTTCGAGGCCGGGCGCACGGTCGACTGCGCCGAGAAGGCGGTCGTGCCCGGATTCGTCGACTGTCACACCCATCTCTTCCAGTACCTCGCACGGGGCCTCGGCGAGGGGCTCGAGCTGTGGCCGTGGCTGTCCGGTTTCATGTGGCCGCTCGGAGAGCACATATCCCGCGAGGACGCCCGCCTCGGTGCCCTCCTCGCCGGGCTCGAGGCTGCCCGCGCCGGGATCACGACGCTGACCGACAACCACTACGCCCCGACTGATCTGGACACGACCCTCGCCGTCGCCGACTCCCTCGCCACCGTCGGAGTCCGCGGCCGCGTCGCCAGGGGAATGATGGGCCCCGAGACGGAAGTGGCGAGGCGGGGCAACTTGGCGGGGGCGATGTTTCGTTACCCGGTCGACGAGGAGATCGCCATCACCCGTGAGGCGATGGCGGCGCGTCAGGGGAGCCTCGTCGAGATCTGGCCGGCACCCGAGAACATCGTCTACTGCGACCAGGAGCTCGTCCGTCGTGCGGCGGCGCTCGCCGCCGAGTTCGAGACCGGCTGGCACTCGCACTGCTCCGAGGCCGTCACCGACGCGCCCTACTACCTCGACGCCTACGGCCTCCGGCCCGTCGAGTGGCTCCACCGGGAGGGACTGCTCGGCAACGGAGCCACGCTCGCCCATGCCATCTTCCTCGAGGACGCCGAGGTCGCCTGGCTCGGCGAGAGCCGTACCGGCATCGCCTACTGTCCCGTGTCGCACGAGTACATCGGCCTCGGGGTCATGCGACTTTCAGACCTGCGGCGGGCCGGTGCCGTGGTCGGCCTTGGCAACGACGGAGCTTCCGGTCATCGCCAGGACATGTTCGAGCAGATGAAACATGCCATCTTGCTGCAACGGGTCCACCACAAGGACCCGACGGCCTCGACGGCCGAAGAGGCGTTCGAGCTCGCGACGAGAGAGGGAGCCCGTTATGCCGGGATAGACGCCGGTGTGATCGCGCCCGGCAAGTTGGCGGACCTTGCCGTCGTCGACCTGAGCGCTACCCACTTCTTCCCGCTCCATCGCGTCCTTGCCGCTCTCGTCTACTGCGCCCGCGGGTCGGACGTGGTCATGACGGTCGTGAACGGCGAAGTGGTGTTCGAGGACGGCCGTTCCACAAGAGTCGATGAGGCGGCGGTGCGGTCCGAGGCGCAGATGCGGGCCGGCGCCTTGGTGGAACGGGCCGGGCTCGGTCATTTGAAGGTCGCGTGGCGAAAGGCTTGAGCCTCTTGCTGCCGCCTATCGCGGTGGATAAAGTTTCATCACTTTAACCAACAGCGGAGACTGGGGCGAAGGGCACCTTCGGGAGACCCTCCGGGTGAAGCTCCGGTACTGCCGTGCCCGCTCACTTCGGGGGTGAATGTGGAGAAGAGTACGGCGCAGCTCGACGCAGCAGCCGAGCTCGGTGTGGAGAGCGAGGAGTGGGAGGCCTTCAAGCTCGAGCAGCGCGGCATCGACTACGTCCCCTGGTCCGACCGCAAGACCTCTCCCTCGCGCCTTTTCTGGATGTGGGCGGGAAGCACTCTCAACGTCCTCGTGTTCGTCTACGGCTCGCTCCTCATCGCCGTCTTCGGGCTCTCCCTCCTCCAGGCGATCGTGCTCATCATCCTCGGTACCTTCGGCGGCTATACCCTGCTCGGGGCGGCCAGCATGGCCGGGCCGGAGGCGGGGACCTCCCAGATGATGGTCTCGAGGGCGCCTTTCGGGCTGAACTGGAACAGGTTCAACGCCTTCTGCAACTGGCTCCTCGTCGTCGGCTACGAGGTTGCCGACTTGGCCGTGATCGTGCTCGCCGGCCTGGCACTGCTGTCGAAAGCCGGTGTCGGCCCGTCGACGGGGGTCAAGGTCGTGGTCATAATCGTCGCCGTCGCCATCCAGCTGCCGCTCCCGCTCTACGGGCACGCCACGGTGCTCAAGGTGATGCGCCCCCTCGCGATCCTGCTCGCGATCTTCTTCATCGTCATGTTCATCCTGGCCGAGCCGAAGATCCATCCCAGCCTGCTTCACCAGCATGCCGGGGTCGGAGGAATCAGCCTGGCTCTTGCCCTCACCTTGAGCGGCGGCGGGCTCGGCTGGACTGCCTACGGGTCGGACTACAGCCGCTATGTGCCCCGTGCTGCCAGCAAGGCGAGGATCTTCTGGGCCGTCACCGTCGGGGCCATGATTCCCCAGATGGCGCTCATGATCCTCGGCGCCGCCGTCACCACCACGCTTCCGGGGGCCAGCAACGAGATCTCCGGCCTCCCGAAGATCCTCCCGGGCTGGTTCGTCGTGCCGTACCTGATCCTTGCGATCATCAGCCTTTACGCCGTGAACACGGTCGACCTCTACTCGTCCGGGCTCAACCTCCAGACGACAGGGGTGAAGGTCCGACGCTGGCAGGCCGTCTGCATCGACCTCGCCATCTGCACCGCCCTGCTTTTCTTCGTCATCTTCAGCGGGCGGTTCAACACCCTTTTGACCGACTTTCT
>JASHRK010000354.1 GCA_030037405.1 Acidimicrobiales bacterium
CGTCCGTCTTGAAGACTGCGACCTGTACTTCGTCGAGGCGGTGCTCGACCACGACGACCTCGACGGCCACGCAAGGCTGGCACCCCGTATAGGACCAAGGCTCTGCGGTGCCGAGCTGGCTGTGACGGTGCAGGAGTGCCGCGAATGGATAGAGCGAGGCCAGGTGGACGTCCTCCAGCCGGACCTGTCGCGTTGTGGCGGCTTGTCCGAGCTTCGCCGGATAGCGGACATGGCGGAGCTTCGTGGAGCATCTGTCATCCCGCACAACTGGAAGACCGGGATCACCGCGGCGGCTACGCGTCACTTCCAGGCTGCCACGGCGAACGTGCCCTTCATCGAGTGGCTCGATCCCACCTTATGGGACGCACCCCTTCGACGGGATCTCGTCCGTCCCGAGCCTGATCTCGTAAAAGGGACATTCACCCTGCCCGCCGGCCCAGGGCTCGGAGTGAGCCTCGACGAGCCGGGAGCATCTCGCTACAGGCTGGCCGACCGACCAGCGAAATCATGAAGGAGGAGGCTTGAAATGGTTGATGCGAACTCCGGAAACGTAGAAGGCCGTCTTGTCTCGCCGTCACCTGTGCCGCTGTCAACGGTCTCGCGACGGACATTCCTACGTAGCTCCGCCCTAGGGCTGGGCGCTCTTGCGCTTGCCGGCAGCCGTGCAACATCGACACCAAGCTCCGCGACCGATAGGAGCACGCCACGACACGGCGGGACGCTGCGAGCCGCCCTGAGTGGCGGTACATCGTCCGACACCCTCGACGCCCAGGCAGGGGTCAACTTCGTCGACATCGCCCGCTGCTGGCAGCTATATGACGGGCTGCTGACCTATACCGACGATGCCGGCTTGGAGCTCGCCCTGGCCGAGGAGATCACGCCGAATCACGATGCCACCTTGTGGACGATCCGGGTAAAGCCGGGCATCACGTGCCATGACGGCAAGCCCTTCGGAGCTGAGGACGTCATCTACAGCTTGCGCCGCATCATGAACCCGAAGAGTCCTCTACCGGGGGCTGCCTCAGTCGGTCCCATCGACTACAACGGTATGAGGAAGGTAGACGCTCGTACCTGCACAATCTCGTGTCACTCACCCTTCTCGACGTTCGCCCAGCTCCTGCCGACCCACTATTTCACGATGGTTCCCGTCGACTACAATCCCAAGAAGCCAATTGGCACGGGTCCCTTCCGCTTCAAGTCGTTCACTCCGGGCGTTCAGAGCATATTTCCCCGCAACGACAACTATTGGCAGGATCCACTACCGTATGCCGACGAGGTCATCACTTCGGATTATTCGGACGAGACGAGCCAGATCAACGCCCTGCTGTCTGGCGAGGCGGATCTCATTGACCTCCTCTCAGCAGTTGCCATCTCGACTGTAAAGAGTGGTGGCGGTGATATCGTCATCTCTCATGGAGGAGGAATCACGCCATTCACCATGCGCGTCGACCAACCGCCCTTCAACGACGTCCGCGTTCGGCAGGCGCTGCGACTTCTTGTCGACCGACCCGAGATGATGGATCTCATCTTCGAGGGCCACGGTATCCTTGGCAACGACATCACGTCGATATGGGATCCGGTGTACGACCATTAGATCCCGCAGCGAGTCCGTGATGTGCCGCAAGCCAAGCATCTCCTGAAGAAGGCGGGATTCGACCACGGCCTGAACGTCACACTCGTCACCTCCGCCATCGCCGAGGGAACGGTCGATGCCGCGGAGATCTTCCAGCAGCAGGCGAAAGCGGGTGGCGTCAATATCTCTTTGAAAGAGGTGACGTCGACAGAGCTCTACGGGCCTGAGTACCTCAAGTGGACGTTCGCGCAGGACTTCTGGCTCTTCTATTACTACTTCCCGATGGTCGGTCTTGGGTTACTGCCGAGCTCGCCCTATAACGAATGTCACTGGGACGATCCTCACTACAACGCACTGTACAATGAGGGTCTCAAGACCGTCGACGCGGCAAAGCGAGCCGATATCGCCCACGAGATGCAAATGATCGATTACGAGTCTGGTGGCTACATCATCGCTTACTTTCCCGGTGTGATCGACGGCGTTGCGAAGAATGTGAAGGGTGTGGTTCCGTCCAAGACCGGAATACCGCTCACGAACTTCGCGTTCAAGAGTTTCTGGTTCGACTGAGAGCTCTGGCAGCTGCTGGGACCTCCCCACGCGACCTGACGAGGCCCGGCGGCCGGTGAGGAGGGCGGCCTCGGCCACGGTTCGCTCCCGGCACCGTAAAGTGCGACGGTGAAGCGTCCCGAGAACCGCCTGGCGGCCGAGACAAGCCCGTACCTGCGCCAGCACCGTTTCGATCCGGTCGACTGGTACCCCTACGGGCCCGACGCCTTCGCTCGCGCTCGTGAGCTCGACCGCCCCCTATTCATCTCTATCGGCTACTCCGCCTGCCATTGGTGCCATGTCATGGCGCACGAGTCATTTTCCGACGAGGAGACGGCTCTGCAGATGAACGAGACGGTGGTGGCAGTCAAGGTCGACCGCGAGGAACGCCCCGACGTGGACGCCATCTACATGGAGTCGACCCTCCTCTCGACCGGGCACGGCGGCTGGCCGATGAGCATCTTCGCCACGCCGGACGGCCGGCCCTTCTTCGCCGGAACCTACTTCCCGAACGAGCCTCGCCACCAGATGCCCTCCTTCCGCCAGGTGCTCGGCGCACTGGGAGAGGCCTGGAGAACACAGCGCGATGAGGTCGAGGCACAAGCCGACGCCTTCGTGGCCGCTGTCGCCAAACGGATGGAGGCGCCCCCTTCCCTCGTCGATATTGGGCAGCTGCCGGACGCCGGGGTGGGCGGGGTTCGGGTCCGCCGCGCTCTCGAGCTCGCCTGCTCCCGACTCAGCGAGATCGCGGACCGAGAGCACGGCGGCTTCGGCTCGGCGCCAAAGTTTCCCCAGCCGCTCCTGCTCGATCTCCTCCTCCGGGCGCACGCCTA
>JASHRK010000355.1 GCA_030037405.1 Acidimicrobiales bacterium
CCCGGCTATAACCCGTCCGGCTCTGAGCCGCCGCGTAAGGCGCGCCGGCACCTTCTCACCCTCGCCGTCGTGGCCGTAATCGCCCTCGTGGCGGCTGCAACCGGCATCGGTGTCGCCCTCGGGGACAGTCACACCCAACCGCCTGCGAAGGACACCGCATCCCAGTCCATCCCGCACCCCTCGTCGAGCTCGCCGACCTCCGGCAAGATCGACGTGAGCAAGATCGCCCGGACGGTCGACCCCGAGACGGTGGACATCGACTCGATCCTCTCGACCGAGGGTGACGAGGACGAAGGCACGGGCATCATCCTCACTTCCGACGGCGAGGTGCTCACGAACAACCACGTCGTCGACGAGGCGACCTCTATCAGCGCCCAGGTCGACGGCACGGGCACGAGGTACAAGGTGAAGGTGCTCGGCGTCGACCCGGTCGACGACGTCGCCCTCGTGCAGCTGGAGGGCGCCTCCGGGCTCCCGCACGCCAGTATCGGCAACTCCTCCAAGGTGCAGGTCGGCGACCCGGTCGTGGCGATCGGGAACGCCCTCGGCCTCGGTGGGACCCCGACGGTGACGAGCGGGATCGTGTCGGCGCTCCACCGCTCGATCCTGGCCTCCGACGAGGCCTCCGGCGCGGTCGAGCACCTCCACAACCTTCTCCAGACCGACGCCCCCATCAACCCTGGCAACTCGGGCGGCCCGCTCGTCGACGCCGCCGGTCAAGTGATCGGGATGGACACGGCGGCCGCCACGGGGTCGTCGACCCAGTCCGCCACCGACATCGGTTTTGCCATCCCGATCAACGAGGCGATCGCCATCGCCCAGGAGATCCAGCAGGGCAAGGCTTCGGACGACCTCATCATCGGGGAGCGGGGCTACATGGGAGTCGAGGTCGAGAGCATCGCCACTGCCGAGCAAGCGGCGAAGAGCGACTGTTTCTTCTCCTGCCAGTCCCTCGACCTGCCCGTGAGCAAGGGGGCATACGTGGCCGGTACGGTCAGCGGCGATCCTGCCGCCCGGGCAGGCATGGCGGTTGGCGACGTCATCGTCGCCTTCGACGGGAAGACCATCACCTCGGCGGACGCCCTCGAGAACGTGGCCGAGCACAAGCACCCCGGGACCACCGTCTCGGTCACCTGGGTCGACCCCTCGGGGAAGCGCCACACGGCCTCGCTCACCCTCGTCTCAGGCCCCGTGGCCTGAGCAGCTTCGCCAAAGCCGCCAGCGCGACCGCCCCCCTGGTTGACGCTGGCGGCTTTGTCGCGTAAGCGCCCCTGCCGTCAAACGCCCCTGCCGTCGATCTGGCGCCTTCATCGAGTAGACACGGCCCTCGTGCGAGACGGTGCCCGAGACCGTGCCAGAGACCGTGCCAGAGACCCTGCCGGACGCCCCGCGGCGGCCACTCTCGTCGCGGCTCTCGCCCTCCTCGCCGCCGCCTGCGGTCTCGGCGCCTGCTCCCTCCTCGCCAGCGAAAGCCCTTCGCACAGCGTCGCCGCCTACCTGGCCGGCTGGGAGCGCCACGACTGGCGATCGATGCGCCGCCTCGTGTACCACCCACCGTCCACCTTTGCCACCGAGAACGCCGCCGCCCTCGCCACCCTCGGCGCCACGAGCGAGAGCTACGCCGGAGGTGCCGTCCGCACCTCCGGCTCGAAGGCCTCCGTGGCGGTGACCGAGCACCTCGACTTGAGGGTGGTCGGGCGCTGGACCGTCCACAGCGTCCTTCGCCTCAGGCTCGTCTCCGGCCACTGGAAGGTGCTCTGGTCGGCTGCGACGATGAACCCCGCTCTCGGAGACGACGGGCACTACTCCCTCGCCTACGACTGGGCGCCGCGAGCGCCCATCCTGGCGGCGAACGGCACGATCATCTCTCCGGCAGCCCCCACAGCCGTCGAGATCGGCCTCGAGGGCAAGTACCTGAAGAAACCCGCCTCGGTCGAGAGCTCGCTCGTCTCCGCGGGGGCAACGGCGCAGGAGGCGAGCTCGGCCGTGGCGGCGGCGAAGGCGGACCCTGCCGCCTTCGAGCCCGTCTTCACGGTCTCCTGGTCCCGCTACGAGGAGCTGAAGCCGACCCTCTACCCGATCCCCGGCGTCTTCTTCCAGGCGCTCGGCGGCGAGGGCTACACGCCCACCCCCCTCGTCGGAGTCGTCGGCTCGCTCGGGTCGGTCACGAAGGCGCAGCTGAAGCAGCTGGGGCCGCCCTACACGAAGACGAGCCTCGTCGGCGAGGGCGGTCTCGAGGCGGCCTACCAGCGACAGCTGGCGGGCACCCCAGGGGCGACGATCTCCGCCGTCGTGCCGGGCAGGACGAGGGTCCTCGCCACGTGGGCGCCGAAGGCCGGCACCGCCGTTCGCACCACGCTCGACCTACAGGTCGAGACGGACGCCGCCGACGCCCTCGAGGCGGCGCCGAACGAGGCCGCCCTCGTCGCCATCGAGGCCTCGACGGGGAAGGTCCTCGCCGTCGCCAACACCTCGCAGGGAAGCGACCTCGGCCTCGAAGGAGCCCAGCCGCCCGGCTCGACGATGAAGGTGATCACCGCGACAGCCCTCGTCGCCAAGGGCCTCACGCCGCAGTCACCCGCCAGCTGCCCCACGACGATCGACGTCGACGGGGAGGTCCTCCACAACGCCGAGGGTGAGTCGCCCGTGAGCGACATGCTCCAGGCTTTCACAGAGTCGTGCAACACGGCCTTCATCGGGCTCACGATGGCGAACCTCGGCTACGACAGCTTGCACGAGGCAGCCCTCGACTACAGGGTCGGCACCGACCTCGGAACGGGCATGCCCGTCTACGACGGTTCGGTGCCCGTGAACGACGGCGAGACCGATCTCGCCGCGAGCGCCATCGGGCAGGCGAGAGTCCTCATGAGCCCCCTCGATCTCGCCATGGTCGCCGCCGACATCGACACCTCTACGGTCCGCTCCCCCTGGATCACCGACGGCGCTCCCGCCGAGAGGGCGGCGACGAAGCCGCTGCCGGGAACGCTCGTGAGCGACCTGCACGAGATGATGCTCTCGGTCGTCGAGAGCGGGACCGCCGCGGGGACCGGCTTGCCGGCCGGCACCTACGCGAAGACGGGCACAGCCGAGTACGGCACGGGGAGCCCGCTCCCGATCGACGCCTGGCTGATGGGGTTCAACAAGGACATCGCCTTCGCGATGATCGTCATCGACGCTCCCGGCGACGGGGGCCCCGTCGACGGACCGATCGTCGCCAAGTTCCTCGACTCCCTCGACTCCACCGGCCAGTGAGGGGCCGCTATGCCTCTCCCCCGTCTCCCGTCTCGCCCGCGTCGCCCGGCGGGCTGCCGTCGAGCCAGGAGCTGACGCGGTTGAACACGGTCTGGACCCCGCTCCCCGCCCTCTCGACGATCCCCGAGAAACGTCGCCTGTAGTGCCGGTACGCCTCGTTGAACTCCTCGTTCATCGGCGGCTCCTGCCCCCGCCGGAGGTACTGGCCGGAACGGATCCGGTCGTAGTCACCCGAGGCCACCCAGGTGATGATCTCCCGCACCCTGCGGACGGGGAACGGGTGCGTCGTGCCGATCTCTGCGAAGAAACGCGACCACCGCGCGAACGGGTCGTCCTCTCCCTCGTACTCCGTCGCCTGCCGGATGAAGGCGTCGAGGTTCATGTCCTCGATGGGACCGCCTGCCATGCGCATGAGAGTCCGGCAGGGGACGAGCGGATCGGCGACGACGAGGGCGGCCGCCCTGTCCGAGGTGAGCTCGGCGCAGCGCGACCATTCGAGGAGGGCGTAATAGAGCCCCATGAGCGGGATGCCGGCGAGCGGCTGCACGCGAAGGACGCGCCGCACGATCAAACGCACGATCTGGAAGGTCGTGTTGAGGCCGACGTGGTCGGCGAGCACGTGACCCATCTCGTGGGCGAGGACCGCGCGCAGCTCGTCGTCGGAGTAGGAGGCGACGAGCCCCGAGCGGACGACCGTGACGGCTTCGTGCGTGCCGAACGTCATTGCGTTCCCCTGCGGGTCCTGCGTGGCGTAGAGCTTCGGGACCCGGGCGACGTCGAGGGCGTTGGCGCACTGGCGCTGCATCGCCCACGCCCTCGGGACCTGGTCCTCGCCGAGGAGGACGGCATTGCCGAGGTAGAGCTGGCGGAGGCGTTTCTCGAGGGCGAACTCGGAGATCTTCTTCACGAGGAGATCGAGGCCGGGCAGCGAGTGCAGCGCGGCGGTGGCAGCCCGGTCGGCCGGATGGGCGAACCCTTGAGCGGAGATCTCCGGGTACTTGAGCGCCGGCTCGATTGTGGCCATGTGGCCTCCAGTTGGCTAGTGAGGTTCTACCGGGTCAATCGGATCCTCCGTCTCGCCATCGTATGACCCCGGATGGCCCGTCGAGTCGTCGCCGTGCAGGGCTGCTCGCTCCAGCTCGCGGTTGACCTCGGCACCGAGCAGGACCGCCGTACCCGTGAGGAACATCCACAACAAGGTGACGGCGACGCCCGCGAGGGCGCCGTAGTCGCGCGACTCGTGTCCGAAGTGGTCCAGGTAGAAGGAGAAACACAGCGAGGCGAGGGCCCAGCCCGCCGCCGCCGTGACGCTCCCCGCGCTCACCCACTGCCATCGCGAGCGGTCGCGGGCGGTTCCGAAGTTGTAGTAGGCGGATAGGAGGAGGACGACGAGGACGAGGGCGCCGCCGTAGCGGATGAGGGCGAGAAGAGAGTGGAGCTCCGGCCGCACGATGGCGAGCTGAGAAGGGAGGAGGCGCACGACTTCGCCCCCGAGGACTATGAGGATCGAGGCCACGCCTCCGAGCACGAGGGTGGCGGCGATGAGGGGGACCGACCTCAGCCTCCTCTGCAGGAAGCCCCTGTCGACAGGCACCTCGTAGGCGACGTCGAGGGCGATCTGCAGGGCCGACATCGCCTCGATGGAGCTCCATATCGCTACTGCCGTGCCGAGCACGACCTCGAGCACGTTTGCCCTTCTGCTCGCCGGCTTCCGCAGCTGCTCCTCGAGGACCTGCGACATCTGGGCGGGAAGGAGGACGCTCACGTCATGCAGCAGGCTGTGGAGCGCACCGGGTGAGAGCCCGACGAGCCCGAGGAGACCGAGGAGGGCGATCAGGATCGGCACGAGGGTGAGAAAGCCGTGAAAGGCAAGGCTTGCGGCGTTCATGGTGATGCGATCCCGTCCCGACTGCCTGAGCAGCCTTCGTGTGAAGCCGGGGATGCCTCTCGGCGACAGCCGACCCGCTCGACCCGAACCGGTCATCGGCCGAGAGTACCGAACGCACCTGCCATGCTGTCCTTGCCGTATGGAACCGACCCTCGGTACGGAACCGACCCTCGCCATGGAACAGACCCTTCCCCGCCTCTGGGCACGCCGCCTCGCCGACGGCCCCTCGCGGCCGGTCCTCTACGACGACGACCGCGGCTGGGTGGGGAGCCACGAGCTCGAGGAGGAGACGAGGAGGCTCGCTGGGCTGCTCGCCGGCCTCGGCCTCTCGCGCGGCGACCGCGTCGTCATGAGCGCCGCTCCGTCGGTCACCCTCGCCGCCGCCCACGTCGCCGCCCTCCGTCTCGGTCTCGTCGTCGTGCCCATGAACACCGCCTACCGCCCCCGCGAGATCGCCCATGTCGTCGCCGACTGCGCCCCCCGGGCCGCCTTCGTCGACGAGGTCTCCCGGGCGCGTGCCGTCGCCGAGGCGTGCGAGAGCGCCGAGAACCCCGGGAGCGCCGAGAGCGCCCGTCCCGTGCTCACCGGTCTCATCGCCCCCGACGGCGTCCACCTTCCGGCCGGCGTCCGCCTCCCGAACGCGGCTGCCGAGCCCGCCGAGCTCGCTGTCGACGATGTCGACCCGTCCGACCCTGCCCTCGTCGTCTACACCTCCGGCACGACCGGGAGCCCGAAGGGAGCGGTCCTTAGCCACGGCAACCTGCTGGCGACGCTGCAGGCCCTCGAGACCACCTGGCGCTGGACGGCGGAGGACAGGCTCGTCCTGGCGCTCCCCCTCTTCCATGTCCACGGGCTCGGCATCGGCCTGCACGGGACGCTGGCGGTAGGAGGATCTGCCGTGATCCGGGCGCGTTTCTCGCCGGAGGACGTGGCCGCCTGCATCCTCGAGCACGACGCCTCCCTCTTCTTCGGAGTTCCCACGATGTACAGGCGGCTGGCCGGCGTAAGCGGGCTGGAGCGCCTCCGGCTCTGCGTCTCCGGCTCGGCCCCCTTGCCCGCCGAGCTCCACGAGGCCTTCGCCGACCGGACCGGGCAGCGGATCCTCGAGCGGTACGGCATGAGCGAGACGCTCATGAACACCTCGAACCCCTACGAGGGAGAGCGGCGTCCCGGCTCGGTCGGCCTCCCCCTGCCCGGAGTGGAGCTCGAGCTCGCCGACGACGGTGAGATCTTCGTTCGCGGTCCCAACGTCTTCGCCGGCTACTGGCGGAAGCCCGAGGCGACCGCGGCAGCCTTCTCCTCGGGTTGGTTCCGCACGGGGGACGTCGGAGCCCTCGACCCCGACGGCTACCTCCGTATCGTCGGGCGGAAGAGCGAGCTCATCATCTCGGGCGGCTACAACGTCTACCCGCGTGAGATCGAGGAGGTGCTCCGCTCCCACGACGCCGTCACCGACGCCGCCGTCGTCGGCAGGCCCCATCCGGACTGGGGCGAGCAGGTCGTCGCCTTCGTCGAGCTCGGCCCCGGGGAGAAGGCGAGCGACACAGAGCTACTGCGTCACGCCTCGGAAAGGCTCGCCTCCTACAAGTGCCCGAAGGAGCTGCACGTCGTGGAGGCGCTCCCGCGAAACGCTCTCGGTAAGGTGGTGAAGGGTGACCTGGTGTGACGGGCTCTCAGCATCTAGCCTGCTCACGACAGCCGCCCAAGCCAAAGCCAGAGCCTTAAGGAGCCTGCGATGACGATCGGTGAGAAGGTCCTCCATTTCCAGAACAAGGGAAGCGACCTCGGTGATCTGCAGCAGAAGATCGAGAGCTACCTGACGAACGAGGGTTTCTCCGTGCAGCACTCGCCCGACAGCTCGAACGGAACGGTCATCCAAGCCAAGAAAGGCGGCTTCCTCCGTGACGTCGTCGACGCCGACCGCGCCCTCACGATCATGATCTCGGGGAGCCCGGCCGACTTCACCGTGAGGCTCGGCATCGGCAAGTGGCTCCAGCACCTCGGCATCGCCGCCGTCGAGACCCTCCTCCTCTCGGACCTCTTCCTCGTCGTCGACGTGGCCGAGTCCGCCTGGAACTTCGAGATCGAAGACAAGCTCGCGAAGCAGATCGAGTCCTTCGTCGGCTAGACACCGCGAGGGTCCCCAGACCCGCCGGCACTCCACGAAGTCAAGCCACTATGAACGTCACCCTTGTGGCAGACAAGACCAAGCAATGTCACGGGCGGCTGGGCGCGGTCAGCCGTTGGTGCCGTAGGAACGTCAAGAGTGGGATCGACGGGCACGCGCCCGTACGGAGCCATCGCCCGAGCACCGAATACCACGAGGTTCTCCGTGCCCGGTAAAGCGGCCGACGGGACGGCGGCGGCGGTGTAGCCAGCCCGCAGGATATCGCCAAGCGCCTGGCAGGGTCGGTGGTCGTCGGCCACCAAGTCGGCAGGGTCGATGTCCCACGTTCGTGCGGTGTCGAAGGAGACGAGGGCTATCTCTCCCTCCTCGAATACGAACTCGGCGGCCCAGGTACGAGCTGCAACGCTTCGCAGACCAGCTTCGTCGCGGATTCCGTGCCACCGGAGGCACTCCGCCCACGGACCGTAGGGATGGAGAGACCAATACTGGGTTGGGCCCGACCCGGCGCGGTGCCATCGCCCTGGGCTTCGGTTGTCGCTCGCCCACAACGGCGTGTCGTAGTCCGCCCAACGATAGGCAACTATCTCCCGCAACCTGGTGGCTCAGCTGGCGACCATCGCCCGCGTGGTGGCGGCGAGTCTCGGGAGCTCGGCATAGGCGCCTGGCTCACCCAGCAGGTCCGCAGGCTTACGATCCCCGAGCAAAGGGTGGGGTCGTTGGAGCCATCGCATCACGCCAACCGGGGTCATCGACCATCGCAACTGGTCGACGACTCTGGCCAACGTACGCAGGCGCATCTCGTCGTCCCCGGTCGGCGCCGCGGGTTCCCTGTCGGACAGCCAGCGTTGGAAGGTGCGGGTGCCGACTCCAAGGACCTCCGCCAACTCCTGCTGTGGAACGTCCGTGATCGATAGAAGCCATCGAGCGACTTCCTTGGCGGGTCGATCAGCCGCCACGTTTCGCTCGTCGAGCAGATCCCGGAGCGCCTGACGCGTTCGCTCGAGCGGGATGCGCAGCTCACGTCGCTGCTTGGCTGCGTCCCCCAGCCAGCCGACGTTGGCGCACGCCGCCGTTCCCGTCAGCAGCGCCTCCACCAGGTACGGGTCGGCACCCTCGAAGTCCTCTGGTGACAAGGCCCCGACTCTGCTGACCAGTTCCCGCACGACCGCGAGAACATCGTCCGAGGCAGTATCCGAGGTCGACAGCTCTACCGTCGCCCGGTCAAGGGCTGCGAACAGGTCGGTCGCAGTTGACCAGAAGGAGGTGCTCGCCCTCGTTGGCGTAGTCATGTCGTTGGTTAGCGCCTCCACGACGCCAGCGTATCAGCGTTCTCCAGCGGGTTTCGTGGGGATCCTGCGAGCTCGCCCTGCCGCGCCACCCTCGCGAGGAGGCCGGCCTCAGGCGCCGGCCTCAGGCGCCGGCCGCCTCGTAGACGACGTCGCCTCCAACCATCGTGAGGGCGGTGCGGGCGGCCGGGAGCCCTCCGTCCGCCTCGTCGACGGCGAAGATGTCGCGGTCGAGCAGCACGAGGTCCGCCGCCTTGCCGACCTCGAGCGAGCCACAGACCTCCTCTAGGTGGTTCACCCAGGCAGAGCCCATGGTGAAGGCTGTCAGAGCCTCCTCGAGCGAGATCCGCTCCTCGGGACGGAACGGCTCGCCGCTGCCGACACCGGGGAGGAAGCCCTCACCCCCCACCTCCGAGGGAGGCGTCCGGTTGACGGCGACATGCAGCTCGGCGAGGGGGTTCGGGGTCGAGACGGGCCAGTCGCTCCCGAAGGCAAGGGGCACGCCCCGCCCGAGAAGGCTCCCGATCGGGTACTGCCAGGAGGAGCGCTCCTCGCCCAGGAAGGGGACGGTCAGCTCCACCATCTGCGCCTCCTCGTAGGCCCAGAGGGGCTGGAAGTTGGCGGTGACGCCGAGCGGCTTGAAGCGATCGAGGTCGGAGGGGTGCACGACCTGAAGGTGGGCGATGTGGTGGCGGTTCGCCCTCCCCTCTGCCCCGTTGGCCGCCCGGGCGGTCTCGAAGGCGTCGAGCGCCTCACGTACCGCCCTGTCCCCGATTGCGTGCACGTGGACCTGGAACCCCTCGGCGTCAAGACGCGAGACGTGGCTCTTCAGCGACTCCGGATCGACGAAGGAGAGGCCACAGTTGCCGGTCTCGTGGCCGTGCACGTCCAGGTAGGGGGTGAGCATGGCGGCGGTGAAGGTCTCGCAGACGCCGTCTTGCATGATCTTCACGCTCGTCGCCGAGAGACGATCAGATCCGACGGCGAGCGCCCGCTCGCGCGCCTCGAGCATCCTGTCGACCTGGTCCTCGCCCCGCTCGCGCTCCCACCACAACGCTGCTCTCACCCGGGCGGTCAGGCGGCCGGTGCCGGCCAGCGCGATATAAGCCTCGAAAGCGCCCCTTTCGCCACCTTCGAGTGGCACCCAGGCGTCCTGCCAGGCGGTGATGCCGAGCGAGTGCAGGTAGGCCTGCGCCTCGAGGATCCCCTCTTCGTAGTCCGAGACCGCCAGCTCGGGGAGCACCCGCTCGACGAGAGTCATGGCACCGTCGTGGAGAGCGCCGGTGGGCCGCCCCCGCTCGTCGCGTTCGATCCTCCCGTCCTCAGGATCCGGCGTACCGGCGTCGATGCCCGCCAGCTCGAGAGCCCGCGAGCTCACCCAGGCGCTGTGATGGTCACGGTTCGGCAGGTAGACGGGGCGCCTCCCGACCGCCTCGTCGAGATCGGCGGCGAGCGGCAGCCCGCGGGGGAAGGCGGACATGGACCAGCCGCCCCCGCGGATCCACTCCTCGGAAGGGTGCGCCGCCGCGTAGGAGGAGACGGCGGCAAGAGACTCGCTCCTCGTGACGAACGGGGTGAGGTCGCAGCGAACCCTCTCCACCCCCGCCATGGGCGGATGGATGTGGGAGTCGACGAACCCAGGGACGGCAAGGCGGCCCCTGGCGTCGACGACGGCGGTACGCGGGCCGCACGCCTCGCGGACCTCCTCCTCGCTCCCGAGGGCGACTATCTTGCCGCCCCGGATGGCGATGCCCGCCTCGATCGGCCCGGACGCGGCCCGCGTCCCCGCCCCGCCCGTCCAGACGCGCCCCCCGAGCACGGCGACGTCGGCCGGACCGTCGCCACCGGTTCGCCCGGCGCTCATGCCGGCACCTTCGAAGCGGCCGACAGCCGGCGAAGAGGCGGCAGCGTCGGGGGCGGCTGGCGCCTCGCGGGCAGCTCCCGGAGGAGCTCAGCCGTCGCAGCCCCCACGAGGGCGACAGCGCGCTCGAAGGGATCCTTCGTCTGCTCGCTGAGGGTCTGCACACCGCTCACCTTGCGGACGTACTGGCGGGCGGCAGCCTCGATCTCCTCGGGCGTCGCCGCCGGTTCCAGCCCCCGCAGCGTCGTGATGTTCCGGCACATCATGCACCTCTCCCCGTCATCGAACTCTCCCCGTCATCCGGTTCCGCCCGTCGTCCGGCTCTCCCCGTCATCCGGCTCTCCCCGTCATCCGGCTCGGCATCAGGCGGCCCTCCTCTCTGCCGCGAGGGCGGCGGCGACCTGGTCGGCAACGGCCAAGGCGACGAGCCTCTTCT
>JASHRK010000356.1 GCA_030037405.1 Acidimicrobiales bacterium
TTCACGCAGTCGAGTTGCAGACTGCGATCCGAACTGAGACCGGCTTTTTGGGATTCGCTCACCCTCACGGGATAGCAGCCCTCTGTACCGGCCATTGTAGCATGTGTGCAGCCCTGGGCGTAAGGGGCATGATGACTTGACATCATCCCCACCTTCCTCCGAGTTGACCCCGGCAGTCTCCTACGAGTCCCCGGCATTACCCGCTGGCAACATAGGACAAGGGTTGCGCTCGTTGCGGGACTTAACCCAACATCTCACGACACGAGCTGACGACAGCCATGCACCACCTGTGTGGGATCCGTAGATCAGCGCATCTCTGCGCCTTAACCCACATGTCAAGCCCAGGTAAGGTTCTTCGCGTTGCCTCGAATTAAGCCACATGCTCCGCCGCTTGTGCGGGCCCCCGTCAATTCCTTTGAGTTTTAGCCTTGCGGCCGTACTCCCCAGGCGGGGTACTTAATGCGTTAGCTGCGGCACGGAGCCCGTTGATAAGGCCCCACACCTAGTACCCAACGTTTACCGCGTGGACTACCAGGGTATCTAATCCTGTTCGCTCCCCACGCTTTCGCTCCTCAGCGTCAGTGCCGGCCCAGACCACCGCCTTCGCCACCGGTGTTCCTCCTGATATCTGCGCATTTCACCGCTACACCAGGAATTCCGTGGTCCCCTACCGGACTCTAGCTATGGCAGTATCGGGTGGCGGCCCCAGGTTGAGCCTGGGGGTTTCACACCCGACTTACCAAGCCGCCTACGAGCTCTTTACGCCCAATGAATCCGGACAACGCTCGCCCCCTACGTATCACCGCGGCTGCTGGCACGTAGTTGGCCGGGGCTTCTTCTGTGGGTACCGTCAGTTTCGTTCCCACTGAAAGGGGTTTACAACCCGAAGGCCTTAGTCCCCCACGCGGCGTTGCTGCGTCAGGCTTTCGCCCATTGCGCAAGATTCCCCACTGCTGCCTCCCGTAGGAGTCTGGGCCGTGTCTCAGTCCCAGTGTGGCTGATCGTCCTCTCAGACCAGCTACCCGTCGTCGCCTTGGTGAGCCGTTACCTCACCAACAAGCTGATAGGCCGCGAGCCCCTCCCGAAGCAGGGTCCTTTCCTCACAAGCCCATGCGAGCTCGTGGGGGTATCCGGTATTAGCAGCGGTTTCCCGCTGTTATCCCGGTCTTCGGGGCAGGTTGCTCACGTGTTCCGCACCCGTTCGCCACTAGGTCTTCGCTGGTGTTGCCACCAGCTGGACCTCGTTCGACTTGCATGTGTTAGGCACGCCGCCAGCGTTCGTCCTGAGCCAGGATCAAACTCTCCATCGAGATCTCGGCTCCGAGGGAGCCTTCGATCAGAAGAGCCGGCCACCTGGGATACGGATCCTCGATGGCCAACTGGCACCAGAAACGGATGTTGTCCGTTTTCCAAGTGCATTGACTTTGCGATCGCTCGCGCCGACATGGCGCGGACGACCGCCCGCACTGGCTTTTAGCTGTTCCTTCTCCGTTGTCAAGGAGCGACGGCGGGGCACGCTTCCTCACGGAAGGAGGTGCCACCGCGCTCCGCAGGCTCGCACTTTGTGGGGGCAGAACCTACGATTTCCCCGCTGAGCTGGAAGTATCCCACTAGCGGACTCCGTCTGGGAACCGTTACCCGGTCCCAAGCGGCTCTGTAGACTAGCACAGCCCCCCTAGATGTCAAACACGTGACGACGAGAGCTCGGTTCCTCGTGCGGCCCTCGCCGGGCGCCGTGCCATCGGGAGACGTGCACGTTCCCCGCCGCAAAGAAACGCCACGGTTCGCCGGCACCCTCGAGACGGGGCGAGAGCCCTATCCTCGGCCCCGAGAGGACGACGGGTGGCTGCTCGCCGTCGCCCGCCGGCCCGGCAGGCACCAGCTCCACCAGGCCTCCCTCGCCGAGCAGGTCCGTGCCGTCGAAGGAACGCTCGATGCCAAGGGCCTGGCAGAGCCTTCCCGGACCCGAGCAGAGCTCGCGCTCCTGCAAACCGCCCGCCCTAAGAGACGGTCGCCTCGCGGACCGTCTCCGGCACATGAGCTCCTGGCCCGAGAGGGGTTCGAGGGCCCGCAGGAGCACCGCCCCGGCTCGCCCTTGTGGCCAGCAGACGACATTGGCGCACGTGTGGATGCCGTGACTCGTGTACACGTAGAGGAAGCCCGGTGGCCCGAACATGGTTGCGTTTCTCGCCGTGCGGCCTCTGAAGGCGTGCGAGGCGTCGTCCTCCTCCCCCCGGTAGGCCTCGACCTCGACGATCCTTCCCGTTGCGCTGCCGGCGACAAGGAGCATCCCGAGCAGCAACGGAGCCACCTCTACCGGGTCACCGGCGAGCAGCTCGCGAAGTCCGGAGGCGCCGGTGTCGGCTCGTCCTGAGGGCTTCACCCCGCTAGCGCCGCCACTTTGCCAGCCTCTCGGCGTCGGAGCCGAGCTGCCGGCCGAAGCTGTCGAGCTGGAGGGCGACGGCGTCGGGACCAGGCCCTCCCGGAGTCCGCCGCCGCCGGAGGGTGCTCCCCGGCTCCAGGAGGGAGAGCGCCTCGGATCCGAAGGACGGGTGCGCCTCGAGCAGCTCCGCCAGCGGGACGTGGCGCTCGAGGGACTCGCGGACGAGGCTCCCGACCGTGGCATGGGCATCACGGAAGGGCACGCCTCTTCCCACCAGCCACTCTGCCAGCTCGACGGCTGCCAGCATGGGAGAGTCGGCCGCCAGCTGCATCCGTTCGGTGTCGAAGACGGCGGTCGCCAGCATCCCCTCCATGGCGACGAGGGCCAGTGACACCTGGTCGATGGCGTCGAAGAGGGGCTCTTTGTCCTCCTGGAGATCGCGGTTGTAGGAGAGTGGCAGGCCTTTCAGGGTCGTGAGGACTCCGACGAGGTTCCCTACGAGGCGACCGGCTTTGCCTCGTGCGAGCTCGGCGACGTCGGGGTTCTTCTTCTGCGGCAGCATCGAGCTCCCCGTGGACCAGGCGTCGTCGAGGCGCACGAAGCCGAACTCCTCGGTGCTGAAGACCACGAACTCCTCGCCGAGGCGAGAGAGGTGGATCCCGACGAGGGCGATGTCGAAAAGCGCCTCTGCGACGAAGTCACGGTCCGAGACGGCGTCGAGGGAGTTCTCGAACCGCTTCGCCATCCCGAGCTCCGCCGCCACCTCGTCGGGGACGAGCGGCAGCGAGCTCCCGGCGAGGGCGCCGGCCCCGAGGGGCGAGACGTCGAGGCGTTCGAGCGTCGCGAGCAGCCTGTCGACGTCTCTCGCGAGAGCCCAGCCGTGGGCTAGGAGGTAATGGGCGAGCGTCACGGGTTGCGCACGCTGCATGTGGGTGTAGCCGGGGAGGTAGGCCTGGCCGGCGTCGCGCGCCTTTCGCTCTATGGTCCGCTGCAGCTCGAGGACGAGGTTGGCCACCAGTGCGAGCTGGTCGCGGGCGTAGAGTCGGAGCGCCGTCGCCACCTGGTCGTTGCGGCTGCGTCCGGTGTGCAGCTTGGCGCCGGCCGTCCCGGCGAGCTCGCGAACCCGCCTTTCGATCGCCGTATGGATGTCCTCGTCGCCGGGCTGGAACTCGAAGACTCCCGAGGCGAGCTCGTCGCCGGCCCGCTGCAGGGCGTCGAGCAGCTCTTGCAGCTCGAGGGAGTCGACGATCCCGGCTTTGTGAAGCCCGCGCACATGAGCCATTGATCCCTCGACGTCGCTTGCAGCAAGTCGCTTGTCGAACGAGAGGCTTGCCGTGAAGGCCATCATGTCCTCGGCCGGCGGGGCGGACATGCGGTTCCCCCACAGCGTCACGCTCTACCCCCGATGGGTGGGTTGACGCCGATGCCCTGCTTGGCGGCCCAGGTCTTGACGCCGAGACCGAAGAGCCTGATGAACCCCTCGGCGTCTTCGTGGCGGAAGGAGTCGGCTGCGTCGTAGGTGGCAAGACCGTGGTCGTAGAGGCCGACCGGGCTTCTCCGCCCGACCACCTCGAGGGCGCCCCCGGGCGTGAGGCGGATCCTGACCTCGCCTGTCACGTGACGCTGGGTGGAGCTCATGAAGGCCGAGAGGGCCTCTCGCAGGGGCGAGAACCACATCCCGTCGTAGGCGAGCTCGGCGAATCGTGGCTCCAGCCTGAGCTTCTCGTGGGCGACGTCGCGCTCCAACGTGAGGCCCTCGAGGTCGGCGTGAGCCGCGATGAGGGCGAGGCCGGCTGGGCACTCGTAGACCTCGCGGCTCTTGATCCCCACTCGCCGGCCCTCGACCATGTCGACGCGCCCGTAGCCGGCCGCCCCGGCGAGCCTCGCCACCTCGGCGATGAGCTCGACGAGACCGAGGCGTCGGCCGTCGAGGGAGGCGGGCACGCCCGCCTCGAAGCCGACGGAGAGCTCGACCGGTTCGCTCGCGCTCGGAGCTGTGAGGGTGAAGATGTCAGCCGGCGGCGATGCCCAGGGATCCTCGAGGACCCCGCACTCGATCGACCGCCCCCAGAGGTTCTCGTCGATCGAGTAGATCCTCTCGCGGGAGATGGTGATGGGGAGCCCGTGCTTCTCGGCATAGGCAACGGTCTCCTCCCGGCTCATCCCCCAGACGCGAGCCGGGGCGATGACGTCGAGGTCGGGGGCGAGCGAGTGCGTCGCGACGTCGAATCTGACCTGGTCGTTGCCCTTGCCCGTGCAACCGTGGGCGACAGCGCCGGCGCCCTGGAGGCGGGCCTGCTCGACGAGATGGCGGACGATGAGCGGGCGCGAGAGAGCAGATACGAGGGGGTACCTGCCCTCGTAGAGGGCGTTGGCGGCAAGCGCCGGCACGATGAACTCCGCCGCGAGCTCGTCCTTGGCGTCGATCACGACCGCCTCGACTGCTCCTGCGGCAAGGGCGCGGGA
>JASHRK010000357.1 GCA_030037405.1 Acidimicrobiales bacterium
GACGCGCAACGGGGCGACCGTGTGGGAAGCGCCAGCTGGGTGGGGCACGGCAATGACCGGGCCGGGTCGCTCGATCGTCGCTGCACCTCCAGGCAGCCGGGCAGAGCAATTCGCGAGGATCACCGTTCACGACCTCCTTCCTGCCGCTCCCGTTCCCTCCTTGCACCTCGTCGGCACCTTCGATCCCGAGCGGCTGCCCGGCTTCTCCACCTCGCGTGACGCTCCTCTCGAGTCCTACCTCCCGCCCGTCGTCTCGGTAGAGACGCGGATGGGGCGGAGTGAGGTAGGGGCGTCGGCGCTCGGACCTACCTGGAACATCGGCGGCTACGTGGCCCAGCCTCCCTCGCTGCTGACCACGCTCCGGGCAGCCGAGCCATTCCTCTCGGGTCGGGTCTTCTCGGGAGGGAGGGGGTCCGCCCCGATCAGTTACGTCGAAGTGCGAGTCTTCGGCCCGGTCGCGCCGGACGCGCGTACGAGAGAGCGACTGTCCGCCATCGCCTTGGAGATCGAGCACGCCACGCACCTGCAAGTCGACGTGATGGACGGCTCGTCACGAACTCCTGTCACGGTGCAGCTCCCGCTTCGCCGGGACGGTAGCGAGCGCGAGGTGGCGGTCTCCGAGGAGTGGTACTTGAAGGGAGCGTCCTACAGAGTGACCAGAGCCGTCGACGCGAAGTACCTTATTCTCCTCGTCCTGCTGGTCTCGATCGCCTTGGCCGTCTTCGGTGCAGCTCTCTACGCAGACCTGCGCTCGAGGGGCCCGGAGCTCGCGATCCTTTCCACCCTGGGGTGGACCAGGTGGCAGGTCACGAGGACGCTCGTTCGGGAGGTGGCGACCTGGTCGTTCGAGGCGGCCGCCCTAGGAGCCGTCTTGGCGTACGTCGCGTCCCGCGCCTGGCAGCTGAGATTGACCTGGGCCGCCTGCGCGCTGGGGCTGCTCTCCGCAGTTCTCCTCAGCCTCCTACTTGCGGTGCTCGTCGCGCGATCGGCCCTTCGAGGCACCCCTCTCGATGAGCTCCGCACCCGGCAGGAGCGACTTCGCAAGCACAGCCGGATCTCGACGGGATCGCTCACCTTGCTGCTCGGAGCTGCGAGGCCCCTCCGGACCAGCCTCGGCGCCCTCGTCATCGGTACCGCCACTGCCGCCTTCGAGGCTCTCCTCGCCGTCGACTCCCGCTACGGACACGAGCTCGTCGCAACTCGAACAGTCCTCGGTGCCTCGGTGGACCTGCAGGCACGAGGTCCGGACACCGCCATCGCGCTTCTTCTCTTGGGCCTTGCTGTCGTCTGCGGGACAACGGTCTTGCGGCTCGGCGCCAGGGACCGGCGTGAGACGTCGGCGACGCTGGCCACCCTCGGATGGGATCGCACGGACACCGCCGTCGTCGCTGCCGTTGAGGGTCTCCTGACGGGAGTAGCCAGCCTGGTCCTCGGCAGCCTGCTCCTTGGGGTCTTGCAGCAATGGCTTTCGCTTGCCGCGAGCACCTGGCTCGAGTACATCGCCTTGAACGTCCTGTTGGCGGCGCTGCTCACCCTCGCGAGCGCGGCTCAGGGCCGGGCCGCCTCCGAGCGTGACGAGTTGGCAAGGATCCTGAGCCCTGACTGACGGCGAGGCGTCGGTGTCGCTTCGCGGCGGCGAGGTGCTCGCACGAGATCTCTCGCGCCGATTCCAGGACGGCGGCCGATCTCTCGAGGTGCTCCGACACGTGAACCTGAGCGTGAGTCACGGAGGGTCCGTCGCGATCGTGGGCGCTTCAGGTTCGGGGAAGTCGACGCTTCTCCACCTCCTCGGTGGGATCGACGTTCCGAGCGAAGGGTCGATCGAAGTAGGCGGCATCTCACTCGGCGAGCTCACGCCGCGAGAGCGCGCAAGCTATCGCCGCAAGGTGGGCTTCGTGTTCCAGCGCTTTCATCTCATCTCCTCGCTCACGGTCTTGGAGAATGTCGCCATGGCCCTCTTGCCCATGACAAGAGGCAAAGAGGCCAGGGTCCGCTCCCTCGAAGCTCTCGAACGAGTTGGCCTCGCGACCCGGAGCGAGTCCATGCCGCGAAGGTTGTCGGGCGGCGAACAGCAACGAGTCGCGATCGCCCGCGCGATAGTCGGGCGACCGGCTCTCCTTCTTGCCGACGAACCCACCGGCAATCTCGATCGGGCTACGGCAGAGGAGGTGCTGGAGCTCGTGTTCGCTCTCCAGCGCGACCTCGGCACGACGTGTGTTCTTGTCACTCACGACGCCGCCGTCGCTGCGCACTGCGAGCGAACCCTGGAACTCATCGATGGAACCCCGGTCCTCGTGTCGCGAGGATCCTCTCAATCCGCTCCCACCGCGGCACCAAGACCCTGACTAGGATCTGGCGCACACCCCCGCCCCTGGCGGCCCCCTGCTCGTCCAACACGACCTTCCGCTTGCCGCCTCCCGGTAAGGACCCGTTGACTGGACTACTGCTTAACAGTATCTTCCAGTCGAACTAGTCAGTGACGCCAACGGAAAGGTAGTCCCACGACCGAGGTATGTGGAAACGTAGTTACCGTACAGGACTCGACAATCTTGTGGAACAATCCGGCCTGATGGCTGAGCCCTCCGCCATGCCTCATGCTCAGCAAAGCACCAGAGCTTTCGCCGCGAGGCACAAGCCCTTGAT
>JASHRK010000358.1 GCA_030037405.1 Acidimicrobiales bacterium
GCGGCTGTGTCTGCCCCGGTCACCTCGGTCGCTTCCGCCTCCCCGGCTATCGCGGTCGCCTCCGTGCCGTCCGTCCCGTCCTCACTGCCCACGGCAACTGCCGCTTGGGTGTCCCCGGCAGCCCAAGCCTCCGCCGAGAGAGTCTCGCCCCCCTCCGCAGGCTTCCAGACCATCTCGCCCGCTTCGTTCTCGACCCACTCGCCCTCGGCCCAGTCGCCCGCCTCCTCGGCCGCCACCTCCGACTCGGAGCGGATGTCGATGTGCCAGCCGGTCAGGCGGGCCGCCAGGCGTGCGTTCTGCCCCTCCTTGCCGATGGCGAGGGAGAGCTGGTAGTCGTGCACTATGACAGTGGCCCGCCCGCTCTCCTCGTCGAGAAGGACCTCTTTCACCTTCGAGGGCTGCAGGGCACGGGCCACGAACTCGGCCGGGTCGTCCGAGAAGGGGACGATGTCGACCTTCTCGCCACGCAGCTCCGTCGTCACCATGCGGACGCGAGCTCCCCGGGCGCCGACGCAGGCGCCCACGGGGTCGACGTTCTGGTCGTTCGACCAGACGGCGATCTTGGTGCGGTGACCGGGCTCCCTGGCGCACGCCTTGATCTCGACGATCCCGTTCGAGATCTCGGGTACCTCGAGCTCGAAGAGACGCTTTATGAGGCCGGGGTGGCTGCGGGAGACGACGATCTGGGGCCCTTTCGAGGTCTTTCGCACCTCCACTATGTAGGCCTTCAGGCGGGCGCCGTGGTCGTAGCGCTCGTAGGGCACCTGTTCGGCCTGGGGCAGGAGAGCCTCAACTTTTCCGAGGTCGAGGAGGGTGAAGCGGCTGTCGGTCTGCTGGATGATCCCCGTGACGATGTCGCCCTCGCGCCCGGCGTACTCCTCGTACTTGCGGTCTCGCTCGGCTTCGCGCACCCGCTGGGTGAGCACCTGCTTGGCGGCCTGGGCGGCGATGCGGCCGAAGTCGTGCGGGGTGTCGTCCCACTCCCGGACGACGTTCCCCTCTTCGTCGAGCTCCTGGCCGTAGACGCGGAACTCCCCGGCGTCGGGGTCGATCGTGACGACCGCCTCCTCCGCCGCGTTCGGGAGGCGTTTGTAGGCGGCCACGAGGGCGTTGGCGAGGGCGTCGAAGAGGGTCTCGACCGTGATCCCGCGGTCTCGGGCCATCTGCTGCATGGCCTCGAGCATCTCGAAGTTGGAGGCGCTCATCCCTGCTCCCCGTGCTCGTGATCTGCGGCCCGCCCGGCGAGGGCAGCCCTCCAGTCGAAGACGGTGCGCGCCTTGTCGATCTCCTCGTAGCGCATCTCGCGAGCGCCGCCGGGAAGCGTGCTCTCCTCGATGCGGACGCCCTCGTCGTCGGCGGCGACGAGAAGACCCTCGACACGCCGGTCCCCTTCGACCCCCGGTCTCGTCTTCACCGCCACGCGGGCGCCCAGCTGGTCGCGAAAGTGCTCCGGACGACGCAAGCGGCGCTCGACGCCCGGGCTCGAGACCTCGAGCTCGTAGCGGCCACCCGGCACGGCGTCGGCGGTGTCGAGGGCATGGGAGATGGCCGACGTCGCAGCGCCGATGGCGTCGAGGTCGACCCCGCCGGGGCGGTCGACGGTCACCCGGACGAGCCGGGCCTGGAATTCCACGTCGACGAGATCGAGGCCGTGGAAGGCGACGGCGGGCGCGACGGCACGCTCGATGTCCCCGACCGTGCTCATCCCGTCCTCCTCTCACTCACAAGTGTGAACCGCCCGTCAACATCAAAAAACGTGGGCTTCCCGCCCACGTCAACCTGCCTGTAACCATTGAACGGCGGGATGAATCATAGCAGCCGGACAGGCCTGAGAATCCCTGAACAGGAGCTTTTCTTGCTAGGGGCGGGCCTCCTCGCTGTCCTCGAGGGCACTCCGGAGGGTCTCGCGGGCATGTTCCAGCTGCTTTCTCACCGTCCCCTCGGCGATGCCGAGTGCACGGGCCGCCTCCCGGGTCGAGCATCCGACGACAAGGCAGAGCACGGCGCAGGCGCGCCTGCGGGGGGGCATCTTGGCGAGGGCTGCCTCGACATCGAGACGTGCCGCCAGCGCGAGGTCAGCCTCCCCGGAGGGCACTCGGTCGGGATCGAGCGGAAGGGTCTCGGCCCGTGCCATCTGGCGCCGTGCGAGGCGGAAAGCTGTGCGGAAGACATAGCCGGGCGGGTTGACGCCCTGCCTGACACGCCGCCAGTGGCCGAACGTGCGGGCGAATGCTTCCTGGGCGGCGTCCTCGGCCGAGGCGTGGTCGAGACCGCCGAGCTCGAGGGCGCGCACCACCCGGTGGTAGTGGGCCGCGAACATCTCGGAGAAGTCGTCGGATGCGATGGCGCCAGTGTTGCCGCGCCCGACCTGTGCAGGCGGCCGGTCGGCTAGGAGCTGCACGCCGGCCATCTCGAAGAGCCGGCCCGGTGCTACTTGGTGGAGACCGGGCAAGCCCGGGCAGCGACGCCGGCGTAGCCAGGCCCGGGGATGGCGACGTGCTCGAGGACTCTCCCCTTCCTTCCAAGGGCCGCTATGCGAATGCCGGTGGGCGTGGACGTAGCGTCACTGCCGCGGACCACCTCGAAGAAGACGACCCAGCCGTCCACCGGAGTTGTCGAGCGAGCGACTCCGCCGGCAAATCGGCCGGTGGCGCCCACGACCGCCCTCTCCACCCCGGCGGCCGCCACGAGGAGACGCTCGTGGCGAGAGAGGCGGAACGACGCCTCGGCGAGCGACTTCACCGGCTCCTTCACGCCGGAGGTGACGGGAGCATCAAGGCTCCCGACGCTGCGACCGAGCCGGGAGACCTGCAGGAGCACCTCGCCGGTCGATGAGCAGCGTGGCGTGACCGTGGAGCGATCCGTGGAGGATGTCGGCGCCTCGGACGCGGCTCCAAAAGCGGAGGGGACCTTGGCGAGGGAGACCGAGAAGGTCGACCTGTGGAGGACGTCTACACGGGTCGCAGTCGCCTCGCTCGAGGCGGAGAGAGGGCTCGCAGCCACCCAGCTCGACTGGACCCGGACGAGCCGCAAACCAGGGTGCTCAGAGCGCTCCACACGGGCGGCCGCGCCAGCATGGAGGGCAGCCACCGTGGGGGGTGTCGACTGGCTGAGCCCGAGCCCGAGCGCGGCCCCACCGAGCACCACGACGGCACACACCGCCGCCGCCCGCACGCGCAGGGCCCGCCGGCGCCGGTGACGCCTCACGACGGCCGCGAGAGCGTCGTCCGAGCTCTCCTGCTCGGCGCCGGCGTCGAGCAGGTGGTAAAAGGGCGCCTCAGGCATCTCGACCTTCAAAGCTACGAGGGCGCTCGATCGCGTACGCCTGAGAGCGCGAGATCCACAGGCCGGCACCTTCGAACCGGTAGGTACGCCGGTAAGACGTCTCGGCACGATTGCCCCATGCCGAACGAACTCCGCTCCAAGCTCGCCGAAGGTCGGCGACCGCGCCTTGTCATGCTCGGCGTGGCACTGATCGTCACCTGTGCCGCCATCGGGGCGATGCTCGAGCGGCGCCCGACGGCCACGACCGACTACCTCGTGCTCACCAGGCCAGTCTCGGCCGGGAGCGCGATCTCGCGCAGCGATCTCTCGACCGTCTCGATGTCCTCATCCCATCACCTGCAGGCGATCCCTCTCGGCGAGGCGAGCGCCGTGCTCGGTCGGCGCGCAGCTGAGAACTTGCCAGGCGGAACGCTCCTCGTTTCTCCGGATCTCTCGGCCTCGACACCACCGCGGTCCGGTTACGTGCTCGTGGGTACGAGCCTCGGTCCGGCGCAGATGCCATCCGATCTCTCCGTCGGCGACGACGTCGCCGTGATACTTGCCGGAACGCAGACCTCGGAGGCAGACGGCGCTCAGGGAACCGACTCCTCCGCCACGACGACCAGGGTGCTCCTCGGTTCGGGCACCGTCTTCGCCGTGTCGGGCGGCAGCTCTTCGGCGAGCGGGGAGGATGCCTCCTCCCCGGAGGACGTCGAGGTCACGATCGAGGTCGCGGCGCGCTCCGCCACCGCCATAGCAGTGGCCAGCGCCGCCGGCAACGTGAGCCTTGTGCAGACGACGAGCCCGGTATCTGACAGGAGCGCCTTGTAATGAGTCTCATAGCGGTTGGCTCGGCAAAGGGATCTCCGGGGGCGACCATCCTTTGCGCCCTGCTGGCGAGGGAGCTGGGACGGCGTGGGGACGCTCACGGCGACCACACCGTTCTCATAGATGGTGACGCCGACGGGGGCGACCTCGTATGGCTGCTCGATCTCGACCCTGTACCCGGAGTGGCGACGCTTACCCTGCAGGGTCGTCATGGCATCGACGAAGCGATGCTCTCAGCGCACGCGCAACGAAGTCCGCAGCTCCCCTCCGTCGACGTCCTGCCCGGCATAGCTGGCAGCGCTCAGCGCCCCGTCCTCGAATGGCTCGTGCGCCCTCTCCTGGCGGTTGCAAGGACATCGAAGCGGCCCATGGTGATCGACTGTGGCCGCCTCACTGCAGAGAGCGCCGCCACGACGGCGCTGCTCGCGGGCGCCAACCGTGTTCTGTTGGTATGCCGACCTGATACCTCCTCTCTAGTCCACGCACGTTCGGCGCTTGCTTCGCTCGCCTCGGCAGAGGCTCCTGCGCTAGCCGTCATAGGGGGAGACGAGGGAGGCGACGATCCCCGAGAGCTTGCAGACGCCCTGGGGCACCCCGTCGCCGGAGTTGTGCCTCTCGACAGGATCTGGACGACTCGCGCCACCCAGACAAGGAGAGCCCGAGGGCCCGAGGCGTCTTTCGACCGGATCGATCGGGGCCTCGAGGCAGCCGTTTCTCGGCTCGCATCCGTGGCCCTCGGCGAGTCGCCTCCCCGGGCGGTTCCCGACCAGTCCTTCCTCGAGACGGCTCATCCTGAGGTCAACGCCAGGGTGATGGCGGCAAGACGGTCGGCGGTGACACCGTGAACACACAGGTTGCATCCGTGTCAACCGTCGGCCACGACCTCTTGGACCGGGAGCTGGTCGAGCTCGCAAGCTCCGTCCGGACAGAGATTGCACGGGGACTGTCGTCAGATGCCGCGGCGATCGAACCGCACGTCGCAAGCCGCCCGGTTCGCGAGCGCGCCCGACGACTCGCCGAGCAGGCTCTCGACTCGCGCGCAGCAGAGCGCGTAGTCAGTGGAGAGCCGCCTCTCCATCGTGCTCGCGAGGAGCTGAGCGCACGGCTCGCGCTCGACATGTTGTTCGGTATGGGTGTGTTGCAGCTCTTTATCGACGATCCCCTCGTCGAGAACGTGGACGTGAACGGCTTCGAGCGAGCGTTCGTCACCTATGCGGACGGCCGCAAGGAGCTGGTGGGCCCTGTCGCCTGCTCTGACGAAGACCTCATCGCAACCATCAGGACCGCGGCGGGGCGCTTTGGTCTGAGCGAGCGCAGATTCGACGCCGCCCAACCCGAGCTCGACCTGCGATTGCCAGATGGGAGCCGTCTCTCTGCGGTGATGAGCGTGACGGACAGACCGGTCGTAGACATCCGCCGCCACCGGCTGGCCGATCTAGAGCTCTCCTCGCTCGTCGAGCTGGGCGCCCTCGACGGAGATCTCGCGTCCTTCCTTGCGGCGGCGGTCCGCGCGAAGCGCAACATCCTTGTCTCGGGGAGCATGAACACCGGAAAGACGACTCTCCTGCGAGCACTCGCCGCCGAGATCCCGGGCGAGGAACGGATCGTGACGATCGAGCAGGCACTGGAGCTGGGCCTCGATCGTCAGCCGGAGCGGCATCCCGATTGCGTGGCAATGGAGGCTCGTCTCGCCAACACAGAGGGGACCGGCGCGATAGGCATGGCTCAGCTCGTACGCCGCTCCCTTCGGATGAACGCGTCACGCGTCATCGTCGGCGAGGTGCTGGGCGACGAGATCATCCCGATGCTGAACGCCATGAGCCAGGGCCGCTCCGGCTCGATGGGGACGATCCACGCCGACTCGTCCGCAGGAGTGTTCAGGCGCATTGCTGCTTACGCGGTACAAGCTCAAGAGCGTCTCCCTCTGGAGGCAACCAACCTCCTCATCGCGGGCGCCATTCACTTCGTCGTGCACCTTGAGTCGAGTGCCGGGACCTCGGGCAGGCGAGTTCGTCACATCGCGTCTGTCCGGGAGGTCGTGGATGCGGAAGGGCAGCTCGTCGTGTCCAACGAGATCTGGCGTCCCGACGCCGGCGGGCGCGCCGTCCGAGGCGCCCCGATGACCGAGCGGTCGATCGTGGCCCTCAGCGAAGCCGGTTACTCGGCTCGTGCGGGCTGGCGGTGATGACGTGACGATCCTCTATCCCGCAGGTGGCGCAGTGTGCGGAACCCTCGTTGGCCTAGGCCTCTGGCTGGTCGCGCGGGGTCTCCGGCGACACCGTCCCGACGGCCGGGTTCAAGCTCCTGTGCAAGGGAGTCTGCGCCGCGCCGACCTCTTCCTCTCCGTGCGGAGACCAAGGGTGCTTGCCGCTGCCTTCCTTTGCGGGGTCGTCGCCTTCGTGACCACCCGCTGGCCGATCTCCTTTCTTCTCGGGTTCGCCGGCGTGTTCGCGCTGCAAGGACTAGGTGGCGGGACCAGCAAGCAGGCGATCGCGAGGATCGAGGCAACGGCGGCGTGGACTGAGATGTTGCGCGACACCCTCGCGGGAGCCGCTGGCTTGAACCAAGCGCTTCTTGCGACAGCTCCAACGGCTCCCTTCACGCTGCGCCCCTACCTGCAAGCTCTCACCAACCGCGTCACCGCCGGACTGCCAACCGAAGAAGCTCTGATCGAGCTTGCCGTCGAGGTGGACGATCCGGCGATGGACATCGTCGTCGCCTCCCTGGTCATGGCCAACCGTGAGCGAGCCCAGAGACTTGGTGAGCTCCTGAGCGCCCTGGCGACAGCGAGCCGGGAGGAAGCGGCCATGCGTCTTGGGATCGAGGCCTCTCGGGCATCTGCTCGATCGGCGGTGCGGATGATCACCGGGTTCTCTCTCGGGCTCTTTGCCCTCATGTTCTTGTTTGCCCGTAGCTACCTGCAGCCGTACGGGACCGTCGGCGGACAGCTCATTCTGTGTCTTGTCGCCCTCCTCTTCGCCGCTGGGCTCTGGCTCATGTCCGTGATGGTGCGCCCACGTCCCTTCGGTCGTTTGCAGCTCTCAGGTGTCGCGCGATGACCAGCTTGGCCCTTCTCGGCGCGATGTTCGGCGTTGGCATTCTTTGCGTCGTAACGGGTCTGCGGCAGACAGGAAACCTCGCGAACGAAGTCGCCCGTTTCGACATAGGCCCCTGGCCTCCCGGCCCTGAAGTCGGCGAGGTCAAGGCACCCCACAGGTTGAAGGGCCTGGGGTCGTCTGTCGCCCGCGCTGCCAACGCGCTCGGCCGCCCGATCGCGCGCCAGGAGGACCTGACGCTCCTCGGCAAAAAACTCGATCAGCAACTGGGCGCGACGGGCCTTTGCGCTGTTGCCGGCGGTGTCGTGGCGCTCTGTATCGAGGTGGCACTACGAAGCGGTGGCGTTGTCGTGGGCCCGGTGCTGCTCATGAGCCTCGTGATCGCCTCTTCGGTCGCCGCTGCCACGCTCCCCGCCGTCGAGCTGGCCCGGTCGGCAAGACGCGAACGACGAGAGATCCTTCGCGCCGTGAGCTGCTGGCTCGAGCTCGTTGCCATGGCGCAGGCAGGAGGCATGGGAGTGGAGAGCGCTTTGCAGACCGCCGCGTGCGTCTCGAGCGACCGATCGTTCGAGCGCTTGCGCAGGGCTCTGGAGCATGCACATCTCACCTCGACCACGCCCTGGAGCGCTCTCCGCCAGATGGGAGCCGATCTCGGGATCGTCGAGCTGGAGGATCTCGGCGCCACCCTGGCACTTGCCGGCACTGAAGGAGCTCGTGTGCGCGCGACTCTCGTCGCCAAGTCGGCAGCGTTGCGGCGCCGCCAGATGGCCGAAGCGCAAGGAGAGGCAAACGCGACGACTGAACGTCTCTTCTTGCCGTCAATCGTGCTGATGCTCGCATTCGTGATGTTTCTCATGTACCCGGCGGGGGTACGCCTGGCTCACCTCTTCTAACCGCGCTCCAGGCCGTCGCGCCGACCCTCTCGTGCCCGCAGGCGCCGAAATCCTCTCGGGAAAGGAAAGCGACATGTTCACCGCACAGCTCACTCAGTTGTTGCTCGGCGCGCTCAGTGCGCGTGTCTCGATGCTGAAGATCGCATCGGAACGCGGCGACGTTGCGGAGAAGATCGTCATCGTCGGAGTCTTTGTGGCCCTGGCGATCGCAGTCGGCCTCATCATCACCAAGGCGGTGACCAGAGATGCGAATCAGATCGCGAACACGATCTCGAATGCGAACAACTAGAGGCCGTTGGTTCCAGGGATGCGGGGAACGTGGCTCCTCGGCCGTCGAGGCCGTACTGGTGCTGCCGGCAATGCTTCTTCTCGTCGCCGCCGGCATGCAGTTCGCGCTCTACGGTCTGGCCGCTCACGCCGTCGACGAACTGGTCGCGGAGGGAGGCGCCACGGGACGTTCGGCGCTCGGTGGTATCGACGACGCCCGCGCCATCCTCCGGGCCGAGACCCGTCAGCTCTCCCAGGGGCTCATCCAATCACCGCATGTGACGGTTACAGAAAGCGCGGGAGACGAAGTGCTCGTCACGATGTCTGCCAGTGTCCCGAGCCTGCTGCCTGGCGTTCATCTGACGGTAAGGGCGTCGAGCGGTGGCCCCGCTCAAGAATTCCGGCCGGGCGCATGACCGGGTCCGACCGCGACAACGGATCGATGGTCGCCGAGCTCGTGGTCATGGCTCCTGTCCTCGTGACTCTAATGGGTGCCTTCGTTCTCGGGGCACAGCTCCTCACGGATCATCAGGATGTCGACGACCTGGCTCGAACCGCCGTCGAAGCCGCTTCGAGCTCCGCGACCGCTCAACAGGCGCGCTCGGCGGCGCAGTCGATCGTCTCGGAGACCGCGAGTGGAGAAAGGCTGGA
>JASHRK010000359.1 GCA_030037405.1 Acidimicrobiales bacterium
CTACCAGGGGGCGCCGAGCCCTGCCACGGGCTACATGGCGGCCATCGCCAAGGTCGGCGGCTTCGCCGCCCTCCTCAGGGTCTTCTTCTCCACCTTCCACACCCTCCAGTCCTCCTGGCAACCGATCCTCTGGGTCGTCGCCGTCATCACCCTCGTCGCCGGCGCCGTCCTCGGTCTCGTGCAAAGAGACGTGAAGCGGATGCTCGCCTACTCCTCCATCAACCATGCCGGCTTCATCCTCGTGGGCCTGCAGGCGGCGACGGCCTTCGGCGTGGCGGCGAGCCTCTACTACGTCTTCGTCTACGCCTTCCTCGTCCTCGGCAGCTTCGCCGTCATCCTCGTCATCGGTGGCCGGGGCGACCGCGATCACGCCATCTCCTCCTACCGCGGGCTCGCACGGCGCTCGCCCCTCCTCGCCCTCGCCTTCGCCGTCCTCCTTCTCGCCCAGGCCGGCGCTCCCTTCACGACCGGCTTCCTCGGCAAGCTCTACGTCGTCGAAGCCGCCGTGCGGGCCCACTCCTACTCGCTCGCCGTCGTCGCGATGCTGACCGGTGCCATCGCGGCCGCCTTCTATCTCCGCGTCGTCTTCTTGATGTTCGGCGCACCTGCCGGAGCGGGGGCGGAGGGGTCGGTAGGGCTGGCGTTCGCGGGAGACGCCGGGGCGGCGGGGACGGTCGGGACGGTCGGGGCGGTCGGGGGAGAGCGGCCGGGCGAGGAGCCCGAGCTTGCTTCCACGGCTATTCAGCCTGAGGCCAGCCGCGTCGCCTCCGTGGCGCCGTCCCAATCCGGCCTGACTGCGACCCTCGTCGCTGACCCGCGAGCCGGCACTCCCACCGTCCGAGAGCAGGTTCGCTCGCTCGGACTACCGCTCTCGACGGCCGCCGGGCTCGCCGTCACCGTTGCCGTCACCCTGGTGCTCGGGATCTGGCCGGCGCCGCTGTTCGCCTTCGTGCACGCCGCTTCGCTGCTCTTCTGATCACCTGGGATCGAGTCGAAGCCGAAACAGTTACCTTTGGCGGGTTCCCGCTTCGTCGGGCCAGTTCATCGCTGTCTCGTGCCAAGATAAGCTTGACACATGGGGCCGACCTTGGATCGCGTGATCAAGCGTACGCGGGAGGACGGACTCCGTTCGGCTGTTCTCTACAGCGCACCCGGTGAGCTCCAGAGCCTGGTTCGTCGGCGTATCCGTCGATTCCTTAGACCATCACTTACGGAACTTGCGGCTATGACAGCGCAGGGTATTCACAGGTCACCTAAACCGATGGTCGAGGAGCTGCTCGACACACAGATTGAGGATGCACTACTAGACGAAGCCAGCGTGACTCTCGATAAGCTGGCGAGTAGGGTAGTTGATAATCAGCTGGCATTTCCTCCCGCATTCCAAGTCGGCATAGGATCTCGACTGGTTCTGTATATCCTCGCCGCCATGCTGCGACCCAATGTCGTGGTTGAGACTGGTGTCGCTGATGGTATGTCAACTCTCGTGCTTCTCGAGGCATTGAAGCATCATGAGCACGGATCCCTTACGAGTATCGACGTCAGGAAGGATGTCGCACGCCTATTATCTTCCGAAGAGCTTGAGCAGATATCTCTCTACCGACTGCCCCCCGGTCATCGCCGGGCCAAGCTCCGCGAGCTGCTGGCTTCTCCGCGGGAGATTGATCTCTTCTTGCATGACAGCAGTCACAGTTTCGCCTGGCAGAATCTTGAATACGAGTTAGCCTGGCATCGGCTTGCTGACGGGGGTGTGCTGGTCAGTGACGATGTGGACGTCTCATATGCGTTCGTCTTCTTTTGCGACAAGTACAGCCTTACTCCGTCACTGCTCTTTGAGGGTACGAAGGTGGTAGGCGCCGTACAGAAGGGCAGCTCGTAGAGACATCGCTCGAGGGGGGAAGAGCGCCGGCGCGGCCAGGGTATACTGCTTGCCGTTACGCGAGGGTTGCGAGGGGATCGGGGTGGAAAGCAAGTGGGATCGGGCGCGGAGCCCGCGCGATGGGAGGCGCGCCACCAGGCACGTGCTGATCATCGTGCAGAACCTGCCGGTACCGTTCGACCGGCGTGTCTGGTTGGAGTGCAAGGCGCTCCTGGATGCAGGCTATGCGGTCTCGGTCGTCTGCCCGAAGGGACGAGGGGACCCGTCGTTCTCGGTGATAGAGGGGGTGCGCCTGTACAAGTACCGACCCTACGAGGGCCGCGGTGGAGGCGCCGGGTACCTCGTCGAGTACGCGTACTCGTTCCTCGCCACGCTCGCGCTCGTCATCCGCGTCTGGCGTCGCCGTCGCCTCGACGTCCTGCAGGCTTGCAACCCGCCGGACATCTTCTGGCCGATCGGTCTCATTTGCCGAATCGTCGGTTGCCGCTTCGTCTTCGACCACCACGACCTCTGCCCGGAGCTCTACGAGTCGAGGTTCCCGGACCACCGTCGCCTTCCCTACCTTGTCCTGCGAGCTCTCGAGTGGTGCACCTTCCGGACTGCTGATCACGTGATCTCGACGAACGACTCCTACCGAGAGGTCGCGATCCGGCGGGGCGGCAAGGAACCGAGCCACGTGACCGTCGTGCGCACCGGACCGGATGCCAGCCGGCTGAAGCGCGAAGCTCCTGACCCTGGGCTACGAGGAGGTCGGCGCTTCCTCGTCGCCTACATAGGCGTCATGGGGCCCCAGGACGGAGTCGACGTCGTCGTGAGGGTTGCCTCGACGATCGTCCACGAGTTCGGGAGGAGAGACGTCGCTTTCACCCTCATGGGTTCCGGCGACTGCTTCGACGAGCTCGTCGCGCTCAGCAATGAGCTCGATGTAGCCGACTTCGTCGAATTCATGGGTAGAGTGCCGGACGACGTCGTGGCACGGGTGCTGTCGACGGCTGACGTGGGCATCTCGCCGGACCGGAAGAACCCCCTGAACGACGTCTCTACGATGAACAAGACCATGGAGTACATGGCGTTCTCGCTTCCCACGGTTGCCTTCGACCTTCGAGAGACCAGGATCTCGGCCAGGGACGCTGCCGCCTACGCCGAGCCGAACGATGTCGAGAGCTTCGCCAGGACGCTCGTCGACCTGCTCGACGACGAGGAGCTCCGGCAGTCGATGGGAGCCATCGCGAGGGCGCGAGTCGAGGACGAGCTCGACTGGTCCCACCAGAAGGGCGCATACGTCAAGGTGTACGACGGACTGCTCGGAGCTCCCGTCGGCGGTTCGACAGGCCGCAGGCTGGACGCGGGACGGCACTGAACGATGTGCGGGATCGCCGGTTGCTACCAGCAGCCCGACGGCCGTCAGCTGGCCGAGACGATGGGGAAGCGGCTGGCTCACAGAGGGCCCGATGCCGGAGGGGTCTACTCGCATGTCTGCGAAGGCGTCGCCGTCCACCTCGCTCACAGGCGGCTGTCCATCATCGACCTCTCGAGCGCGGCTAACCAGCCCTTTTCGAAAGCGGGTCTCGTCCTCGTCTATAACGGCGAGCTGTACAACTACCGGGAGCTGCGGGCCGAGCTCGCCGCCGCCGGGGTTCGCTTCACCACTGCATCGGACACGGAGGTGGTTCTCGAGGCCTGGCGGACATGGGACCGCAAGGCGCTCGACCGTTTCCGCGGGATGTTCGCCTTCGCGCTCTTCGACGAGGTGAGCGGGAGCCTCGTGCTCGCCCGCGACCAGCTCGGGATCAAGCCGCTCTACGTGCTCCGGCGGGGGGAGGGAGTCGTGTTCTCCTCGGAGCTGAAGGGGCTCGTCGCTGCGCTGGGCGGCGAGCTCCAGGTAGACCACTGTGCTCTCGTCGCCTCGACCCTGTACTACTGGGTGCCCGACCAACGCTGCGCCGTGCGCGGGGTGGAGAAGTTGCCGCCCGGCTCTGTCGCGGTGATCGAGCCCGGCGGGCCGCTTCGCTTGGAGACGTACTGGGACATCGCGGCAGTGGCCAGGGATGCCGCCTCTCGGCCACGCGCCGACCTGCGCACGGTCGTCGAAGAGTCCGTGTCCGCACACCTCGTCGCCGACGTGCCTGTGTCGAGCTTTCTCAGTGGCGGCATCGACTCGAGCATCGTCACGGTCCTCGCCAAGCGGGCAAACCCGGAGATCGACGCCTACACCATCGCCTTCAGGTCCCGGGACCGGCGCCTCGAGGCGATGCCGGACGACGTCACCTATGCGCGCAAGGTCGCCTCGCGCTACGGGGTGACCCTGCACGAGATCGAGATCACGCCTGACATCGCAGAGCTGCTTCCTCGGATGGTCGAGATCCTCGACGAACCGAACGGCGATCCGGCCGCGATCAACACCCTGCTCATGTGCGAGGCGGCGCGCGCTGCCGGAGTGAGAGTGCTCCTGTCCGGCATGGGTGCCGACGAGCTCTTCGGCGGCTACCGCAAGCATGTGGCGTGCCTGGCGGCCGCTCGTTACCGAAAGCTTCCTCGTCTCCTGCGGCAAGGTCTCGTGCGTCCCGGAGTGAGCCATCTCCCGGTTACCGCCTTCGGGCGAGGCTTGCGCCATGTCCGCTGGGCCAAGCGCTTCCTCACCTTCGCCGAGCTCGAGGAGGAGGAGGCGTTCCGGAGGAGCTATACCCTCTACGACACCGACGAGCTCGGTGCTCTGCTCAACCCTGACCTCAAAGTGCACCTTGGAACCCTCGTGGAGGAGCACAAGAAGATCTATGAGGACACGTCGCTCGGGGACCAGGCGAGCCGGATGTGCCTGGCCGATTCGCGATTGTTCCTCCCCGGGCTCAACCTCGCGTACACCGACCGGGCGAGCATGGCCGCCTCGACGGAGGTGCGAGTTCCCTTCGTCGATACGGAGGTCTTCAAGGCGGCCTTCTCGTTGCACGGGCCGGAGCGGGTCGATGGACGGACGGGCAAGGCGGCGCTCAAGCAAGCGGCCGAGGCATGGCTCCCGAAGGAGATCGTCTACCGGCCGAAGGCGTCCTTCAGCGCCCCCTTGCGGGCGTGGATGGCGCACGATCTCCGTCCGCTCATCGACGAGGTCCTCCTTTCAGGCAAGCTTGTGACCTCAGGGTTCCTCGATCGCAGTCAGCTGGAGCGGCTGCTCGACGACGAGCGGTCGGGACGCGAAGATCGCTCGAAACAGCTCTGGCAGCTGCTCTCGATGGAGCTCTGGACCGATCACATGGCCCGGGCGGGCGTTGCCGCCTGAGAGCGTCCGGAGGACGAGATGAGACAGGTGGCGCAGAACTACCGGACAGGCGAGCTGGCGGTGCTCGACGTGCCCCCGCCGGCGTGCCGCCCGGGCGGGGTGCTCGTCCGTTCCCTCTACTCCCTCATCTCGACCGGGACCGAGGTCATGAAGGTGAAGGAGGCCAAGCTCTCCTTCGCGGGAAAGGCGCGTGCCCGCCCCGAGCAAGTCCGCCAGGTCGTCGATGCCGTCGTCCAGCAAGGCCCCGTCAGCACCTATAAGAAGGTCATGACGCGCCTCGACTCCTACACGCCGCTCGGCTACTCGCTCTGCGGAGAGGTCCTCGAGGTAGGTGCCGGAGCAGGGGAGCTCAAGGCCGGCCAGCTGGTGGCCTGCGCCGGGAACGAGCACGCTCTCCACTCCGAGCTCAACTTCGTGCCGAAGAACCTCTGCGTGCCCGTGCCGGAGGGTGTCGACCCAAGGCAGGCGGCCTTCGCGACCGTCGGTGCCATCGCGATGCACGGCGTGAGACGATGCGGGACGCAACTCGGCGACACCGCCTGCGTCGTCGGTCTCGGCCTCGTTGGTCAGCTGGCGGTGCAGCTGCTTGTCGCCTCAGGCGTCGTCGTGGTTGGCCTCGACCCCGTGGAGGAGCGCTGCCGGCTCGCCGAGAAGGCCGGAGCACTCGCCTGCGACGACCCGGGACGGGAGGGAGTCGCCCGCGTCGAGGACGCCTTGATGCAAGCGAGCGGCGGGCTCGGGGCAGATCATGTCCTCCTTGTCGCCGGGGGCTCGTCGCGCGCCCCCGTCGAGACGGCGGCGAGGCTGGCCCGAGACAGAGCGCGGGTCGTCGACATCGGGAAGTGCAGCCTCGACCTTCCCTGGAACGCCTACTACGAGAAGGAGCTCGACGTCGTCTTCTCCCGTTCGTACGGGCCGGGTCGCTACGACGAGCGATACGAGCTCGAAGGCATCGACTACCCGGCCGGGTATGTCCGTTGGACCGAGCGCCGCAACCTCGCGTGTTTCGTGGACCTGCTGGCGAGAGGCGTCCTCGACGTCGACTCCCTCATCTCCCGCGTCGTCCCGCTCGAGGCCGCAGTCGAGACTTACGACCACCTCAGCTCGGGCGAGCTGAGCGGGGTCGGCTTTCTCTTCGAGTACGGAGCGAGCGGCTCCGAGACGGCCGGCGAGCCGGTGCCAGCTGTCTCCTCTCGGGGGCCCAACCCGGCGCCAGGCGGAAGTGGGGGGCGCAACGTACGCCCACGCCTCGGGGAGAAGCTGCGCCTCGGCTTCGTAGGTGCCGGCAACTACGCCACCTCGATGCTCCTTCCCGTCCTCGCCGGCGAAGAGGGCGTCGAGCTTCGTCACGTCGCAACGACGCGCTCGCTGAGCGCTCTCGACGCCAAGCGGCGCTTCGGGTTCCGCTTCGCCACGACCGACGCCGGCGAAGTCCTCGCCGACGAGCTCGACGCCGTCTTCATCGTCACCCGCCACCGCTCGCATGCGGATCTCGTCTGCCAGGCGCTCGAGGCCGGCAAGGCGGTGTTTGTCGAGAAGCCGCTCGCCCTCTCCCTTGCCGAGCTCGATCGTGTTCTCGGCACCGTCTCGGCGACGGGGAACGATCGCCTCCTCGTCGGCTTCAACCGGCGCTTCGCCCCTCTCCTCGTCGATATGAAGCGACGCCTGGGTCGCGACATGGCCGGCTCTGTTGCCCACTACGGCGTCAACGCGGGAAGGCTCGGGGGGCAGAGCTGGTACGCCGACGAGAACGAGGGGTCACGCTTTGCCGGCGAGGGCGGGCACTTCATCGACACGTTGGCTTGGCTGCTCGGCGCTCGCCCGCTTCGCGTCGAGGCCGTCGGCGGGAGGGAGGCGAGCGACCTCGTCGTCAGCCTGTCTTTCGACAACGGGGCGATAGCCAGCCTCTCGTACCTCACGATCGGGCACGCCAGGTACCCCAAGGAGATCCTCGAGGTGAGCGCCGGGGGAAGGACGGCGAGGCTCACGAACTTCCGCAGCGCCACGGTCTGGGGAGCAGCTCCGCCACGTACCCGGCGAAGGCTCGGTGCGCTCGACAAGGGGCAGCGTGGCGAGCTGAGGGCGTTCCTGAGCGCAGTGCGCTCGGGCGCCCCGATGCCCATCGGGCTTTCCTCGCTCGCCGACACGACGCGAGCGACGCTCGCCGCCCTCTCCAGCCGAGCCTCAGGTCGTCCCGAGGTGCTGTGAGGGAGAACCGCCTCTCGTGGTATGCACACAGGCTGGGCCGGATGACCCCCACCGAGCTCGGCTGGCGCACCCTGGACCAGGCGCGCCGGCAGGCGTGGGTTCGCTACCGATCTCGGCCCCTCCTTCCGAGGGAGCCGGTTCCCTTTCAGGAGCCGACCTTTACCGCCCTTCTCCCTCCTGGCACGGCGACGAAGGTTCCGGCGGGGCTGCGAGAAGAGCTCCTTGGCGCTGCCGACGGGCTCTTGAAGGGGCGCTTCGAGGTCCTGGGGGTCGCGCGAGCCGACCTCGACGAGCCGGACTGGTTCTACGACCCCGTCTCCGGGCGGCGAGCCCCAGAGCAGACGTACGCCTTCAGGATCGACTACCGATCGGAGGCCGTGGCCGGGAACGTGAAGCAGGTGTGGGAGCTCTCGCGTCTGCAGCACCTCGGGCTGCTCTCGGCGGCGTTCTTCGTGAGCGGGCGAGAGGTCTACGCCGAGCAGGTGGCCCGGCAGCTGCGATCGTGGTGGGCGAGCAACCCCTTCCTCTCCGGCATCCATTGGACGAGCGGGATCGAGCTCGCCGAGCGACTTGTCACCTGGGTGTGGGTGCGCCGCCTCCTCGCGAGCTGGCCGGGAGCGCCCGGGCTCTTCGAGAAGAACGAGACGGCGCGTCGGCAGGTGTACTGGCATCAGCGCTACCTCGCCGCCTTCCAGGCGAGAGGGTCGTCGGCCAACAACCACGTGATCGCGGAGGCTGTCGGTCAGTTCGTCGCCGGCAGCGCCTTCGACTGGTTCGCCGAGAGCGGGCGCTGGCGGAGACGAGCGGGCAACCTCTTCGAGCGAGAGCTCGAGCGCAACACGTTCCCGAGCGGCCTGGATCGTGAGCAGGCCTCCGACTATCACGGATTCGTCACCGAGCTCGCCCTCCTCGCCGTCGCGGAGGGGGAGCTGGGAGGGGACCCGTTTCCCGAGCCCACCCTGGAGCGCCTCGCCGCCATGCTGGACGCCGCCGCCGCGGTGCTCGACGCGCGGGGGCGGCCTCCCCGGCAGGGCGACGGGGACGACGGGAGAGGAGTTCTCCTCGACCCGCCGACCGTCGATCGATGGGCGTCACTGCTGGCGGCGGGGGCGGAGATCGTCGGTCGGGCTGCCTGGTGGCCGGAAGAGCCCCCGAGCGTCATGAGCGTCCTGGTCGGCGGCCTCGTCAAGGCAACACGACAAGTCGCCCGGAGACCAGGACCGCGCCCCTCTCACTTTGGTGACGCCGGGCTGACGATTCTTCGCTCCGGTCCGGGCGGGCGGCTGCCGGAGATCTGGTGCCGCTGCGACGGGGGCCCGCACGGCTACCTGTCTCTTTCCGCCCACGCGCACGCCGACGCCCTCTCGGTCGAGCTCCGCCACGGCGGGGTCGACGTGCTCGCCGACCCCGGCACGTACTGCTACCACGGAGAGCGGGCGTGGCGAGGCTACTTTCGCTCTACGCTCGCTCACAACACGATCGAGCTCGGGGGAGAGGACCAGTCGATCGCGGGGGGGCCGTTTCTCTGGCTCTCGGCTGCTCGGAGCGAGGTCGTCGGGGTCGTCTACGACGCCGAGGGGAGGCCGGTGAGCTGGGAGGCGTGGCACGACGGCTACGAGCGCCTCAGGCCGTCGGCGCTCCATCACCGGCGGGTCGATCTCGACGACCGGCGCCGAGAGGTCCGGATAACCGACCGCGTTGAGAGTGATGCCGGGCACCGCCTGCGGATGGCCTTCCACCTCGGGGAGGCAGTCCAGGACGAGCTCGACGGCGCCCGTGCGCATCTGAGCTGGAACACGGGGGCGGGGAGGGCCGAAGCGACCCTCGACCTGCCGGGAGAGCTTCGCTGGACGCGACATCGCGGCGAGACGGAGCCCGTCCTCGGGTGGTACTCGCCTCGCTTCGGCGTGAAGGAGCCGTCGACGACCCTCGTCGGGGAGGGACGGTGCGGCGGCGCCGCTCGGCCCCTCGAGACCGTACTCACCTTCAGGCCATGAGGCAGGGATGGCTCGTCGTTCCCGGGGGAACCGGGCGGGAAGTCGGTGGTATTCTCGCGTGGCGTTGGCGAGGCCGTCTCTTGGCGACATCCGTCCTCCCGCCACTTCGGGGCGAGTGGCGAGGTGGCGGCCGCCCGAGTCCCAAGGGTCGGAAGGAACGGTCGTCGGCCAACCTGATCGGTGATGCTCGGGGTCTGGCCCTTATAAGGGATGCGAGGGGATTGAAAGCGTGGCGATGCGGTTGAAGGGGGATGCGTGGACGACCAGGCGGTCACGCTAAGAGGCGCCTTCGAGATCGCCCGACGTTACCGTCTGGTGCTCCTCGTCGTCCTGGTGATGGGCGTCGTAGCCGGCGCGGTCTACGGGCTCGACCACCCTGTCCTCCCCTCGGCTCGGGCACTGGTGCTCCTTCCTGCCTCTTCCACGAACGCGGCGGGCCAGCAGGTGCAGGATCCCGACACCGACACGGCCATCGTGGTGAGCCCGCCCGTGCTCGTCCCCGCCGCCGAATCCCTCGGCGATCCCCTGCCCTTCGCGACGCTGGAGCACCGTGTCTCGGCGACGGTGCTCGCCTCCGACGTGCTCGAGATCTCGGCTGCAGCTCCGAGCGACCGAAAGGCCGAGAGGTTCGCCGACGCTGTCGCCACTGCGTTCGTGAAGTACGTGAACAGCTCGGCGACGGTCGCTGCCACCCTGGTCGTCTCTCTCGAGCAGGAGGCGTCCGACCTGCAGCGCCAAAGCGCCGATCTGAGGGCCGAGATCTCGAAGGCCGCGGCGGAGCTGACGAAGCTGACTCCCGGATCTAGCGAGGTGCATGCGACATCCGCGCTGATC